>JAUUYO010000113.1 GCA_030590405.1 Kangiellaceae bacterium | reverse complement strand
TCACTTTGTGCTGTTGGCACATAGTGGCGAGTTTCTTGAGGGATTGTTCCCATTGTTTTTGCGGAGCGTGTGGGAAAATAGTGGTCTGGGTTAATAATTTGCCAGTACCGTCAACGACCACAATCTTGGTACCGGTTCTCAAACCTGGATCAAGCCCCATAGTGACAAAATCACCGGCAGGCGCTGCCATCAGCAGATCACGCATATTATTGGCAAACACCCCAATCGCGAGAGTTTCAGCTTTTTCTCGCAATTTTCCCAATAATTCAGTTTCGAAAAAACTTTGCAATTTGACCCGCCAGCTCCACAAAACAACGGTTTGTAACCAATCATCGGCAGCTCGCTCCTGATGCTTGATGTGTGCGTGTTTGGCGATCAGATATTGCGCATAGTTGCTGGCTTTTTCATCCTTCAACAACTTTTCATCAACGATTAACTCGATCCCCAGAACGCCTTCATTTCTGCCTCTAAACAGGGCTAACGCGCGATGTGACGGGATCTTGCTGAGCTTTTCTGAATATTCAAAATAATCATTAAATTTTTGTCCTTGAGATTCCTGCCCCTTGACAACCGTTGCGCGTACAAAAGCATTTTCTTGCAGATAAGCACGTATTTCAGACAATAACACGGCATTTTCGGCAAACTCTTCCATCAGAATTTGTTTGGCACCATCCAATGCATCTTTGCTGGTGGTGATTTTTGCGTCTGGATTAATAAACTCAAGCGCTTTCGTTTCAGGATCCTGACTGGGATCTTCTAACAGGCTGGTTGCCAAAGGTTGTAATCCCGCTTCACGGGCAATCTGCGCTTTGGTACGGCGTTTGGGTTTGTAAGGTAAATAAAGATCTTCTAACTCGCTTTTAGTATTGACTGCTAAAATACTGCTTTTCAGTTCAGGGGTTAATTTTTCCTGCTCCTCAATACTTTTTAAGATCACAGCGCGACGATCTTCCAGTTCGCGTAAATAACCTAACCGCTCTTCCAGGTCGCGCATTTGAGTATCATCGAGACCGCCAGTGACTTCTTTCCGATAGCGTGAAATAAAAGGTACGCTGGCCCCTTCATCTAAAAGATTAATCGCAGCCGCGACCTGTTTTTCATTAACCGAAAGTTCTTGTGCTATTTTTTGCGATATGTGTAGCATTGATTATCCTGTATTTTTGATTCTCAGATAAACGCTTAGCGCGCTTCAACTGTCGCGATTATAACGATTTGGTTAGGAAATTCAGCCTTTATTGGCAACAATTTATGAATATTCAGAGAAATACCATTTCTCTTTCTGCGCGATTTTGGTTTTGAGTTATACTCTGTAACAATTAGGCAATAAAATTACTTTGCTTTTCAAATGGTTATTGGCTAACAATAACAATCTCAACTCGATTAGTGAGAGTCAGGGGTGTATAGCCAATTTATTATTGGTTAAAGGGGATAGTAATGAGCGAAGAAACACAAAAAATATTAGTGGTTGACGACGATCTTCGGCTACGCAGTTTGTTAGAAAGATATTTCAAAGAGCAGGGCTATATCGTTAAGGCGGCGGCTGACTCTGAGCAAATGGACCGTTTTCTGGAACGGGAAAATTATCATTTGATGATCCTTGATTTAATGCTGCCCGGCGAAGATGGTTTATCTATTTGCCGCCGATTACGCGGCGCAGACAATAATATTCCGATTATTATGTTGACCGCCAAAGGGGACGATGTGGACCGCATTATCGGCTTGGAGCTGGGTGCTGATGATTATTTAGCCAAACCCTTTAATCCCAGAGAGCTGCTCGCACGTGTAAAGGCCGTTTTAAGACGCAAAACCACAGAATTACCTGGCGCGCCAAGTGGCGAAGAAAAATTAATCGAGTTTGGCGAGTTTAAACTCAATTTAGCCACTCGTGAAATGTATAAAAATAACCAACCAATGACCCTGACTAGCGGTGAGTTTGCGGTATTAAAGTCCCTGGTGACCAACCCAAGGCAGCCATTGTCGCGAGATAAATTAATGAACCTTGCCCGAGGTCGAGATTACAGTGCGTTAGAGCGCAGTATCGATGTGCAAGTCTCTCGCCTGCGTCGCATGATTGAAGAAGATCCCGCTAAACCTCGTTATTTGCAAACGGTCTGGGGAATTGGTTATGTGTTTGTTCCGGATACCGACGAAAGTTAGAGAGAAAAGCTAAGGTTTAAATCGAAATCAAAAAAAGCCGAGAATTTTTCGGCTTTTTTATGTGCGAAGATCACTGCACGAGAATGTTTACCGCTCAGCTCCCCAATCAAACATCCAGCTACCCAGAGCAAGAAAAACACCACTCATCGCGGCTAAAACAAACAGATGATTTTGCACATCGCCCAAATTCGCACCGTCTGTCATCACCGCTCGGGCAGCTTGTAAAATATGAGTTAATGGGAAAAAATCGGCCATTTGCTGGACTACCGGATGAGCGCCCTCCAGCGAAAACCAGACCCCGGAAAGAAACATCATTGGCCAGGAGAAAAAATTCAGCAAGCCGCCGGTTAATTCCTCGCTATGAGATTTTGAGGCGATCAGTAAACTTAGCGCGATCATGCTGGAGGCGCCGAGCAAAGCGATGATGAACAAATCAAAAACTGAACCTAAGACGTAAAAATCGAGCAAATAGTGGCTACCGACAAACAGGATAGAGGTCACGCTCATAACGATGAACAATCTGGAAATCACTTGAGCCGTCAAAAACTCAAACGCGGATAAAGGAGTCGCCTGAAAACGCTTCAGCACGCCATTTTTGCGATAGCGGACAATCACATAACCGACTCCAAACAAACAACTGAACATCATGTTCATGCCTAAAATACCGGGCATTACCCAGTCGACATAACGCACCGCTCTGCCGCTGGTTTTTTGTGAGGTAAAATCAGGGTGTTGGGCAAGCAGCAGTTTTTCAACAATATAACCCTTGGCGGAGGTTTCATTGAGCCAGTAATTACGGCTGTCAAAGTCAATCAACAAATCAATTTTGTGCTGATCCACTTTAAGTACTGCATTGTCGGTATCTTTATATTTAACAAATTCAATGTGCTTGATATCTAAGAAGGCTGACGGTGTTTTCGCCACTTTATCTTCGGTTGTTTGCTGCTCAGTTGCGGTTTCTGGTTGGCTGATCATCAGCCCAACTTTATACAAAGCTTGTCCGCCACCACCAAACATAAAGGAAAAACCAACCAACAAAAATACTGGCAGCATAAAGCTCCAGGCGAGCGCTGAGCGGTCTCTGATAAACTCTTTGTTTCTGGCTCGTAATATGGCCAATATACGATTTAACATGTTAGTTCCTCAATACAGGGATTTTAACTCGCTTATCCTCTTAATTGGTGCCCAGTCAATTTGATAAACAGATCTTCTAAATCAGGCGAGCGGATCTGCATGCCATCAAGAGATATACTTTTTCCCAATAAATCTCGGACAATTTTTTCAACCTGAGTGGTGACAATCTCAACTCGATTATGATTGAGTTGAAATTCAAAACCTGCTGCGGTCAAAAATTCACTAGCCTGTTTAGGCAGGCTAACCATCACCCCTTCAAAATTTTGCGCCAATAAGGCTTGCGGCGAACCTTGTTCAATAATTTTGCCCTGATCCATAATCACAATCTCATCGCATAAAGATTCAGCTTCATCCATATAGTGAGTGGTTAATAACACCGTTTTATTTTGTTGTTTGATACGATTAACCAATTGCCAGAAATTGCGTCTGGCTTGAGGATCCAATCCGGTGGTAGGCTCATCCAAAAAAACAATTTTGGGATCGTTAAGAATTGCCAGAGCCAATAAAAGTCGCTGCCTTTGACCACCGGATAATTTTCGAGTATCGCGATCGAGGATTGATTCGAGCGAACAAGTCTCGATCAGCTTTTCAACTGCGATGGTTTTATCATAAAACTGGCTAAACATTTCTAATGTTTCTTTGACGGTTAGAAAATCCTGGATGGCGGTATGTTGAAATTGAATGCCGACTTCCTGACGGTAAATACTATCGATTGTTCGCCCTGAATAACGGATCTCACCAGATGTGGGTTTAATGATGCCTTCCATCATTTCGATGGTGGTAGTTTTACCGGCACCATTGGGCCCCAGTAAACCAAAACACTTGCCCTGAGGAACATTGAAACTAATACCATCAACCGCAATGTTGTCGGAAAAGGTTTTGGTTAATTGATGAATTTCTAAAATATTGGTCATCGAAAATACTTACCTGTTGATCCGGTTTGTTTAAAACTAGATTAAATAAGGGTAAAACTCGTGGCTTTACAAAAGGCCCAGCTAAATTTAGTGTATCATCGAAATCACTAATTACTATGCTGAGATCATCCAAATGTCGAATAAGGATATTTCAATCGACCGCTTTATCGACTGGGTCGTCGATCATCCTAAAAGCATTCTGACGGTTACTATCCTTATTGTGCTGACCTTTGCCATTGGCCTGAAGAACCTGTCAATTAGTAATGACTTTAGAGTTTACCTGAGCAAGGATAATCCGCAACTACTAGCGTTCGAGTCTTTTGAAAGCAACTATGTCAAATCCGATTCGGCAACCTTGGTGGTAACCGCCAAAAATGGGGATCTATTCAATCCAAAAGGTTTAAGACTGATTGAGCAGTTAACCGAACAAGCCTGGCTGGTCGATTCAGCTTATCGAGTATCCTCTCTGACAAACTACCAGTATAGCCAATCTAAGCAGGATGAAATTACCACTGATTATCTGGTGGAAGATGCCAGCCAATTATCCAGCCAACAAGTCAATGCGATCCGAAAAATAGCCCTGTCAGAAAAAAGACTGGTGCGCTCCTTGATTACCAAAGATGGCAAACTAACAGTGATTGCTATCAATTTAAGGCTCGATAGAAAAAAGGCCAACGCGTCGATTGCCATTACCGAACAAATAGAAACAATCCGCGATAAATATCGATTGCTGTACCCTGAGTTTCAAATTGACAATGGCGGCTCGACTGCTTTTAACGCGACTTTAGCCAGAGCCATCGCCCAAGATCTGTCAACCTTAATGCCGCTGAGCTATTTGATTATTTTTGTGGGTCTGTTTTTGTTCCTGAGAAGTTTACTGGGCACTGGGGCGATCTTCATTTTGATCAGTGCTTGCCTGATTTGCACCTTTGGTTTTTTCGGCTGGGTCGCGCCGGTATTAACCCCCATCGCTGGTTTTGCGCCGAGTATATTATTATCAATTATGGTCGCTGACAGTGTACATGTATTGGTCACTTATTTTCACCAAATAAATTTGGGCGAGTCAAAAAAACTTGCCATCGCAACGAGTTTAAAACTCAATTTCATGCCGATATTAGTCACTAGCATCACCACCGTGATAGGTTTTTTGAGCCTTAACTTTAGCACCTCTCCCCCTTATCGTGACTTAGGCAATATGGTCGCTTTTGGGGTATTGATTGCCTTGTTATTCAGTTTGTTTTTTTTGCCAACGTTAATGTTAATGATGCCAATAAAAGGTACTCGCCGAGCGGTGAATCAGCACTTATTTGAAAGATTTTCTAATTTTGTTATTGGCAAAAAATTCCAATTGATCTTACTGGTTTCATTAGCGGTGATTGGCTTAACTGTTTTTATTCCGAATAATAAAATCAGCGACAACTGGTCAAATTATTTTGATGATAGCTTTCCGATGATTAAGTTGGTCAATCGGATCGATGGTTATCTGACCGGGGTGAATACCTTAGAATATTCACTGACACCGACTATTGGGCAGAGCATTTTTGATCCTGAGTATTTATCGCAAATGGATCAATTTGAACAATGGTATCTCGTCCAAGAAAAAATAATGAATGTTAAGTCTTTAAGCCGTTTGATGAAAGATCTTAATCAGGTAATGCACAATGACGATCCCGTCTGGTATCGCGTGCCAGAAAGCAACGAGTTGGCTGCGCAATATTTACTGTTCCATGAATTTGGGTTGCCAGAGGGAATGGGGCTAAATAATTTGGTGACCATACATAAAACGGCTTCGCGTTTTTCAGTTTCAATGACTAATGCTGGATCCGATGAATTGTTAGCGATGGACAATAAAGCGCAAGCCTGGCTCAAACAAAATGCACCAGCCATTAATGCCGATCCAGCAACTGGTTTAGGTGTTGTTTTTGCCCATATCGCTCAGCGAAATATTACCAGCTTATTAATGGGCACTTTATTCGCGTTAGTGGGAATTTCGATTGTATTAATGCTGGTGCTAAAATCATTCAAGTATGGACTGATTAGTTTAATCCCGAATATTATTCCAGCGGCAATGGCTTATGGTTTGTGGGGATTAACTTTTGGTTATGTTGATATTTCGTTATCCATTGTGGCTTGTTCAACCCTAGGGATCGTGGTCGATGATACCGTGCATTTTTTACATAAATATATTCGTGCCAGAAAAAGCGGTAAAGATGCGGTTGAGTCGGTGAGAGAGTCTTTTTCGAGAGTGGGTATTGCGCTATTAACCACCTCGGTGGTGCTCGCCAGTGGATTTATGATTTTATCGGTATCGCATATGAATACCTCTGCAACTATTGGTATATTAATGGCAGTCACATTAATCTTTGCGCTGATCGTGGATTTTCTATTATTACCACCGTTACTCTTATATTTAGATAAAGACAAAGTCTACCGGTAGGAGCGTGCGCACTCACAGGGTTACACGGGACAAGTTGTCAGGGTATTTGTGTAGCAAGCAGCGGGTAGTCAAATACCTCCGGAAAAGCCGGAGGCTTGATTTTGTGAACAGCTCAAAGCGGGTTAATAATTGTGCCACTCAAAGTTGACATGATCTAATAGATCATGTCAAAACGTACTGGTGAACGAGTGCTTACCTGTATCTCCCGATATCTGAAAACCCATTTAAAGTTAGTCGTCAATACTGAGAAAAGCGGTCTGTTATTTCACAACAATTTAAAAGGCGCAAGCGATCGCTATCGGTCTTTACTGATGCTCAACATTATCGTCGTGCTTTTAGTCATGTCTTTTATCGCGGCTTATAGTGCCTCCCAAACGCCAACTTATACTACCAAAGTTCGGGTTGCCGAAGCATTGACTAAAATATCCACTGCCAAAGCTGAAATTAGCACCGATTACTTTTATTTTGGCCACTGGCCAAAAAGCCGAATTATTGAAGACAACAACAATGAGGAATGAGGGATCATCGAAAAAATCATATTCGATAGTAAAGGCACCATCAATGTTTACTTTAATGACGATTATCCAGAACTCACCGATCAGAGCCTCTCTTTCACTGCGGCACACAATCCTCAATCAGAACTCAGTAGCCTGCTTTGGGTTTGTGGATACGCTTCATTACCGGAGAATTTTGAAACTATAACCAGTGGTGAAAATAACACGGATATAAAACCAGCTTATTTGCCGGCTGCCTGTCGTTAGTTTTATCAAATTAGAATGGTGGATTATGCTCCGTTAATCCATCCTACAGATATAATATGTTACTCGCCCCAACTTTCAACAATATTAACAAATTCTGACAGATATAAATTCGTTTGATGCGCATCAAGAGCACGATGATCAATTGATAACGACACATAGCATTTAGGCCGGATCACCATCACATCTTCACCGTTAATCTGTTCAACAACCACTCGTTTTTCTAACTTACCAACCCCCAAAATAGCGACCTGGGGTTGATTGATAATGATCGGCGTGGCAAACAAACTACCGCTAACACCATGATTAGAAATAGTCAGCGTGCCGTTTTTCATATCGGCGGTGGTTAGTTTTCCATTACGTGCTTTTTCAGTTTGTGAGTTAAGCGCTTTAGCGATTTGAAATAAATTCATTGATTGCACTTGTTGAACAACCGGAACGACTAAACCGGCATCACCTAACGCGGTACCCACGCCAATATTTACATCACTAAATAATTCCAGAGCCTCCTCATGAAATTTAGCATTCACTTGCGGAACCGTGGTTACCGCTTTAGCCATTGCCGCTAAAAAATAAGTGGTGAAAGTGAGCTTAACGCCACATTCCAAATACTCTTTTTTATGCCATTTTCGGTGTTCAATAATATTGCCCATATCCATTTCAAAGACGCTGGTCACATGAGGCGAAGTTTCTAACAAACTGCTGACCATATGGCTGGCGATGGATTTTCGCATATTGGTATGGGGCTGCATTTCGCCAGTCAATGGTCTGGCAACAGGCATCGAATGACCGAAAGATGAAACGGGGTTTGTTGCGGCTGTTGGCTTGCTTACGGGTTTTGAAACTTCAGCTTTGACAGCAGAAATATTAGCACCACTTTTAATAAACTTGAGCACGTCATCTCTAGTCACTCTGCCGCGTTTACCACGACCATTAATATTTTCTAATTTAAGATTATTTTCATGCAACAAACGTCTAACCGCAGGGCTGACTAAGTCACTGGCATCTGTTGATATTGTATTTTGTGCCACATTTTTTTCTGTAGCAACGGGTTGCTCTGCTTGTGATGTTGAATCCGACGTTTGGCCTTGATCGCCAATATTAATTTTTGGGGTTGCCAATCCGCCCACCAAAATTGTGCCCAGACTTTGTTCTGGCTCAACCTGATCGCCCTGCCTGGTAGTCAAAGAATCAATCACGCCACTTGCTACCGCGCACACTTCCATAGCCACTTTATCGGTTTCCAATTCTGCAACTGGCTGGCCTTGCTCAACGCGATCGCCCGTAGACACTAGCCAGGTTGAAAAAGTGGCTTGAGTGCCTTCTAGCTGCTCGGTTGGTAGTATGATGTCGATAAGTTTGTTCATGGGCTGTTTCTCTAGAATTTCAATTCTATTGAGGTGACAAAACGGTGGATTACGCTAAGCTAATCCACCCTACGAAAACAAAGAATAAAATTTTTCTTCTCCGCTCCTGCACGTCTTGGTGTGAATAATTTTTCGTTTTTTAGATCTCAATCTGATCCAACATCGCTTGCTTAATTTTAGCCTTGGTTGGAACCGCCGCGTTCATCAAATGAATATTATGCGGGTTGGGCGTATCCGGCATGGTCACCCTTTCAATTGGCGCGTCTAAATCAAAAAACGCTTCTTTGGCTAACACTGCTGCGATTTCTGCGCCAAATCCGGCGGTCATATTATCTTCATGAACAATTAAACAACGACCGGTTTTCTTTACCGACGCTAAAACTAATTCTTTATCCCACGGCTGAATGGTCCGTAGATCGATCACTTCAACGCCGTTAGCAATTTCAAGCGCCGCCGATTCACTGCGCTCCACCATCGCCCCCCAAGTCACGACAGTCAGTTTATGGCCTTTGGTTAGTGTTTTCCCCTTACCAAAAGGAATGACAAAATCATTTCCTGGATAAGGCCGCCTCGACCAACGACCATCCAATAACGAGCGATGTTCAAAAAAGATGGTGGGGTTATTATCTCGTAGCGCATAACGTAATAATCCTACTGCGTCTTCGGCATTCGATGGCATTACCACCTGCCAGCCTGTTTTATGCGCCCACTCCACTTCATCACACATGGAATGCCAAGGATCGCCCCGCCCAGCAAAACCACCTGGAATACGGATCACCATTGGCGCAGCAAATTGATTATTGGTCCGCCAGCGCATAATGCCGGTGTCGGTAATTTGCTCGGCGGCCGGTTCAGCATATTTCCTAAATTGAATTTCTGGCACTGGCATTAATCCGGCAAGCGCCATCCCCACAGAGCGACCGATAATGCCTTCTTCTGACAGACTGGTATCAAATACCCGTAAGTCGCCGTGTTTTTCATTTAAACCTAGCGTTGCCGCATGTACTCCACCTTTTGGGCCAACATCTTCGCCAAAAACCAATACCTTTGGGTTAATGTTAAGTTCATGATCTAATACTTGTCTGATCGCAGTGAGCATATTTAACCGTGGCCCTTCTGGTTTGGCGGTTTCATCTGTCTTTGGAAATTGATAATCATCGGCATGTAAACCGCCGCGCAATTGTATCTCTGGATTATCGAATTGGTCTTTTTCGGCAAAAACATATTTAGTTAATTTGGCAATATCCGGCTCTGAGCGCTGCTTGGCTTTTTCCACGGCGTGATACACATCGTCATAAGCTTGTTTTTTTAATGCTTGCCAACCTGCGTCGTCTAAAATGTCATGTTGTTTTAGATATGCCTTTAGTTTTGGCAAAGGGTCATTGGCCTTTTCTTTTGCCACCATTGCCTCTGGTTTATAAGTTTGGGTATCTTGAAAAGTATGCCCACATAACCGTGGCACCTTCAAACGCAATAAACAAGTGCCTGAACCAGCCCGCACATAATCGACTGCTTGTTTGATCAATTTCGATGCTTCAATTGGATCAGTGCCATCCCCATCAACAATTTTAAGGTTTTTATAGGCCGCCAGATTGGCAACTTGATCGCCGCCCGGAGTTTGCACAGTTTGTGGAACAGAGATCCCGTAACCATTATCTTCAATATAAAACAAGTGGGGTAGATTATTGGTGGTTGAGATATTCAGCGCCGACCAAAATCCGCTGGTCGACATAGATGAGTCGCCGCCCATAGAAACCCCGATCGCACCGCGATAATTTTCGTTTTTTAGCTGTTCGCGGTTATAGACAATTGACTGAGCCCAGCCAGAAATGGGAGTATATTGCGCGCCAACCCCGCCGCACATGGGCAATAACATCGCACCTTTACGTTCAACATTGGGGTAATTACACACTACTCCGATATCACGACCATCACTATGTCCGCCAGATTTAG
>JAUUYO010000184.1 GCA_030590405.1 Kangiellaceae bacterium | reverse complement strand
GCTGGGGTTGATTTATTAGTTGATGATGGCAGCGGTGAGCAAGAGCCTTTTCGAATTACTCTTTTGTGTATGAACAATCAGGGGTACTTGAACGCTAAAATTGTAATCTCAAAAGCTTATCAACAAAACCAGAAACGTGGCATTCCAATTGTCGATAAAAACTGGTTCAAAACCCTGAATGAAGGACTGATTGTTTTGTCGGGCGCTAAAGATGGTGATGTGGGTAAGGCATTATTGGCGGGCAATCACGAGCACGCCGCCGAGAGTCTTGGTTTTTGGCAGCTGTATTTTCCAGATCGATATTACATTGAGTTGCAACGCACCAATCGTACGGGGGAGGGAGATTATATCCACTCAGTGGCTTCTTTTGCGCAAGCATCTGGAACACCAGTTGTGGCGACCAATGATGTTTGTTTTTTAGAAGAATCTGATTTTGATGCCCATGAAATTCGGGTTTGTATCAACCAAAGTCGAGTGCTTGATGATCCTCGCAGACCCAAAAAATATTCCAACCAACAATACCTTAAATCGCCAGCAGAAATGCAGGAGTTGTTTTCTGATATTCCAGAAGCGCTTGAAAATACTATCGAAATAGCCAAGCGCTGTAATTTAACGCTTAATTTGGGCGAATATTTTTTACCTAATTATCCGATCCCCGATGGTCTGACCATTGAGCAATATTTTTGTCAGCTCAGTGAACAGGGCTTGGAAAAAAGGCTAGCATTTCTTTTTGATAAAGATGCTGAAGAATTTGCCCAGCAGAGAGTTCCTTATGATCAACGATTAAAAATTGAATTAGATGTGATTAATCAAATGGGCTTTCCCGGTTATTTTTTGATTGTTGCCGACTTTATTCATTGGAGCAAAAACAACGGGGTACCGGTGGGACCAGGGCGTGGCTCGGGGGCGGGCTCGTTAGTCGCCTATGCATTGGATATCACCGATCTTGATCCACTAGAGTACGAGCTTTTATTCGAGCGATTCTTAAATCCAGAAAGGGTTTCGATGCCGGATTTTGATATTGATTTTTGTATGGATGGTCGTGACCGAGTGATTGAATATGTGGCTCAAAAATATGGTCGAAATAGCGTTTCCCAAATTATTACTTTCGGCCGACTGGCTGCCAAGGCGGTGATCAAAGATGTTGGGCGAGTGCTCAGTCAGCCTTATGGCTTTGTTGATAAAATTTCTAAATTGATCCCCTTTGAAATCGGTATGTCTTTAAGTAAGGCGTGGGAGCAAGAGCCTGAAATTCGTTCTCGTTATGAATTAGAAGAAGAGTTTCAAGCGCTTTGGGATATGGCACGCAAACTTGAAGGCATTACCAGAAATGCCGGTAAACATGCTGGAGGCGTGGTTATTTCCCCCGGAGAATTAACCGAGTTCTCGGCGCTCTCCTGTGATGAAACAGGTGCTGGATTGGTCACTCAATTTGACAAAGACGATGTCGAAACTGCTGGACTGGTCAAGTTTGACTTTTTAGGTTTAAGAACTTTAACCATCATCGATTGGGCAATTGATACGATCAATAATGCTGCGTCAGAGGATGAAGAAAAAGTTAATATTGAATCCATCGCTCTCGACGACCCGGCAGTTTTTAACCTCCTTCAGGCGGCTAAAACTACCGCCGTTTTTCAACTTGAATCTCGCGGCATGAAAGAGTTGATCAAAAAATTATTACCGAGCAGTTTTGAAGATATTATCGCGTTGGTAGCGTTGTTTAGACCGGGCCCATTAGGTTCTGGAATGGTGGACGATTTTATCAATCGTAAACACGGTAGACAAGAGGTTGCTTACCCACACGCCGATTATCAACATGAAGATCTTAAGCCAGTGTTAGAGCCGACTTACGGCATTATTTTATATCAAGAGCAGGTCATGCAAATCGCTCAGGTACTGGCTAACTTTACTTTAGGCGGCGCGGATTTATTGCGCCGGGCAATGGGAAAGAAAAAAGCCTCCGTTATGGCTGAGCAGCGTGAAATTTTTATGAAAGGCGCGGTCGCCAGAGATGTTGAGGGTGAATTAGCGGGGCATATTTTTGACCTGATGGAAAAATTCGCCGGCTATGGTTTTAATAAATCTCACTCGGCCGCTTATGCGTTAGTTTCCTATCAAACGGCCTGGCTTAAAACCCATTATCCGGCGGCTTTTATGGCGGCTGTTATGTCGGCGGATATGGATAATACCGAAAAGGTCGTCACTTATGTGGACGATGTGAAAGAAATGGGGCTTAAGATTGTTCCGCCAGATGTTAATCGCGGCGCTTATAAATTTACCATTGATGGCGCTCAAACAATTATCTATGGAATTGGCGCGGTAAAAGGCGTGGGCGAGGGCGCTATCGAATCAATTGTCGATGAGCGAAATAAGTTCGGTTCATACAAAGATCTATTTGATTTTTGCAATCGAATTGATCTCAAGAAATCCAATCGCAGAGTATTAGAAGCTTTGATCAGAGCAGGCGCGCTGGATAGATTAGGACCTGATCGCGCGGTCATGATGGCCTCTCTGGAACAAGCAATAAAAAGTGCAGAGCAGTTTAAGCGTGATCTCGCTTTAGGGCAAAACGATCTGTTTGGCGCGCCATCAGAAAAAAACGCCGAGCAAAATTTAGAATTTACCAAGGTCAGACCCTGGCCGGAAGGGCGAGTTTTAGAAGGCGAAAAAGAAACTTTAGGGCTTTATTTAACTGGCCATCCGATCAATCGCTATTTACCTGAAATAAAAAAATTATGCAGCTTGCGATTAAACGGATTACAACCGACTCGTCGTGGTGATCATGTAACGGTTGCTGGACTCATTATTAATATTCGGGTTATGAAAACCAAAAAAGGGCTTAACTGGGCGATTGTTACTTTAGACGATCAAAGTGCGCGGGTGGATGTGATGATCTATAGCGACTTATACGAAGCCAGTAAAGATATCTTAACCAAAGATCAAGTGGTGATTGCTAAAGGTGATATTTCCAACGATGATTTTTCTGGTGGATTAAAAATGAGCGGGGTCGAAATTAACCCGTTGATAGAAGTCAGAGAAAAACGGGTTAAATATTTAGAGCTTAAAATTGATCTGGCTTTTGGTTCGACTCTGGCAGATGACTTGATTGATGCTTTGCAGCCATTTAAAGGAGGCTTATGTCCAGTTCGCCTTTTGTGCAAAAAAGAAAGTATATCAGCAGAATTAGTGGCTGCTGGCGAGTGGTCGGTAAAACCAACCGATGAATTATTGCACAGTCTTAAAAATATTGATGGCTGTGAATCGGTAAAGCTTAATTATTAGTAGAATACCAGTACCTTGACAATACATCGCTCATAAATAAGCTATCAGGGCCTATTGAACTATGAAAGATCAACAGACCCTGATAAGGCTGGTCTTCTTAAAATTTGCTCGATAAAGATATATACCCAAATTATTCAGGGTATTATCTGACGAAATAAGAGCTACTTTGCAATAAGCAAAGTAGCGACTCATATTTAAAAAGCAAATTTAGCGGTGAAGATTAGTCGGCTAAGATCGCCATCAACATCGCTTTCCAAGGTTCTATTTGCTGCCAAAAATCCAACCCCAATGGTTAGTTTGGGAACGGGACTATGTAACAAATTAACTTGAACACTGTTGACTGACTCAGTGACATCAACACCTGTAGATGCAATGTCATTATCGATTTGCATTGCCGAAAAGATAAAACTTGAACGCCATTGACTATTCCAGTGATGTCTAAATGCGAAACTTCCAAATGTTGAATCAATTGCATCTAAATTACCATCGGCATCAATAACTGCGCCGTTTGCAACATTTAAGCCAACATATCTGCCCATGCCAGATCCAGAGCCAAAATTGAATCGTATATCGTCTTTTGCCCCAACTTTAAACTTTCCGGTAAGGCTTATACCAACTGAAGAGGTTGATTCATCATTAATGCCCTCCTCTAAAGCGAGTTCTCTGACTAATGCTGAAAAAGTTATATGTCCCCAGCTTGCGCGATGATTATATCGGCCTACAAAATCAGGTAAACCATTATCATCGGCAACTATTCTTCCACCACCCTCAAAAGGGGTAATAGTAGATTCTGGGTTTTCTAGTGAAAACTGCCATGCACCACTGGTGTATCGGATCATCGGCTGACGTTCAAATACAATTCCTTCTGATGCGCCAAGAAAGTCGACTGATTCAGGTAACGCCCCTACATCTTGAAATGTTGACCAGGTTTGGCCAAACAGCCATTTTCCATAGGTGAAAAAAGCATGGCGTAAGCGAGGGTTGTAGGAATTACTGACTCGTTCATTACCACCTGGAGGTAATAAAAAGTCCATTTCGATAGTGGTTGAAATACTTTCCCCATTAGAAAAAGTATGCTTGGATTTAAAATTAATACGGCTTTCTTTTGCAGAAAAGTCAAAATCTTGACTTTCATCCAGCCCTACTACAGGAATAGTGCTTGGTATATAGAAATCTCTCCCGGCACTACCTGAAGCAAGATCGCCATCACTGTAAGAACTAAATGAAGCAGTTGCCTTAATAAAACCGCCAAAATGATAACTGCTTTTTACTTCATCAGCTGCAATCGAAGAAGAAAAAAAACTAAGTGATGATATTAACAATACGCTAATACCGCTTCTATTTATTAATTTATTTCGTTTATTTATCATAGTTAGACCTTTTAAAGTTATTTCTTTTCACAAGGTTAGATGCTTTTGATACTGTTTACTCAAAACAAAAGCGCGTTCTTTCCAATCTTGAGTGTAGACTAAATTTTAAAATAATTATTTATTTATTGAAAAATATCTTGACCAGCGTTTATTTAAGTTTTTGTCGGTCGGATCGAAATATGGTTAGTTGAAGCAAATTAGTAACGTTTTTTCAAAATTTCATAAAGCACAAGTTAATTTTTATCAAGAATACACAGGCTTGCCCATTAAATAGTCATCCATAATGTATCCATTACCGATATCAAATTTAACTGAACCCTGGTTAGTAAACCCTAACTTCAGATAAGCTTTGTAAGCCGGATTATATTTGTTAACAGTTAGATTCAGTGTTTTGCAGTGAGCCAATTGAGCCAATTTTTCAATAAAAGTGAGCATTTTCTTGCCAACCCCTTTACCACGGGCTTGTTTAGCTAAATAAAACTTACTGATAAACAGGCTCGCGTTTTTTCTTATCTGGGTGGAAAAATAGCCGATCAACCCTGTTTCATCTGTTACCCTGAAATATTGATACCCCTGATTTAGTTGAGCTTTAATGGCATCGGCATTTTGAAACTTTTCTAACATGTATTTAACTTGTTTTTCACCGATGATCGGTGAGTAATGTTCATACCAGACAGATTTTGCAAAAGCGCTTATGGCATCTACCTCGTCTGTTTTTAAAAGGGAAATTTGTAGCTTCATAAAAGACAATCTCAGGATAATATCTGTTAGATTATACAAGTGAGATGATCGGAAATGGAACTATTTGTGGGACATCACCTCCAAAATAATATAAATTAATTTCAAAGGCTTCTGTTTCCTTTAGAAGTAGGCGATAATTGCCGCAATAAAAAATCCAGGATGCAAGAAACTGACATATGTTTAATAAGATTAGAGGTTTATTTTCCGCGGATCTGTCGATAGATCTCGGAACCGCCAATACCTTAATTTATATGCGTGAACAAGGTATTGTTTTAAACGAGCCATCAGTGGTTGCGATCAGACAAGAGCGAGGCGGTAATAAATCGATTGCTGCGGTTGGTTCTGATGCAAAGGCCATGTTGGGCCGAACGCCTGGTAATATTACCGCGATCCGGCCTTTAAAAGACGGTGTGATCGCAGATTTTGAAGTCACCGAAAAAATGTTGCAGGAATTTATCCGCAAAGTGCATGATTCCAGCTTTTTTATGCGACCTAGTCCACGAGTGTTGATCTGTGTGCCTTGTGGTTCAACACAGGTAGAACGTCGAGCAATTAAAGAATCCGCTTATGGCGCAGGTGCAAGAGATGTTTATTTAATAGAAGAACCAGTCGCAGCTGCGGTTGGCGCAGGCTTGCCCGTCGGTGAAGCGCGCGGCTCCATGGTCGTCGATATTGGTGGCGGCACTACGGAAATCGCTATTTTATCTTTAAATGGTGTGGTAACGTCCGATTCCGTACGAATTGGTGGCGATCGCTTTGATGATGCGATAATTGATTATGTCAGACGAAATTATGGCACAGTGATAGGCGAGTCGACCGCTGAAAGAATCAAGCATGAGATTGGTACGGCCTTTCCCAGTGCTGAGGTGATGGAAATCGATGTGAGAGGCCGCAATCTTGCTGAAGGGATCCCACGTAAGTTCACCATTAATAGTAATGAAATCCTTGAGGCGTTGCAAGATCCTCTCGCAGGTATGATCCGCGCGGTGCGCTCAGTTTTAGAGCAAGCCCCCCCTGAATTGGCGGCTGACATTTCTGAACGTGGCATGGTTTTAACTGGTGGTGGTGCATTGATAAAGGATTTAGATCGCTTGTTTATGGAAGAAACCGGTCTGCCAGTCATTGTTGCCCAAGATCCATTAACTTGTGTAGCCAGGGGCGGTGGTAAAGTCTTAGAGACTATCGAAGAACATGGTGGTGATCTTTTCTGGCAAGGTTAGTTATTGCTATTTTGCTTAGCTTTAAAATTTACCTTTGTTGCGTTCAAAAATATTCATAAAAGCTAACAATTAATGCAAAAGGCCGATTTTCAATCGGCCTTTTGCATTTAGGTTTATCAGGCCTGTGATTCAGTTTTTTCCGCCGCATATAGCGTGTTATGTAATAACGTGGCGACCGTCATCGGCCCAACGCCTCCCGGTACCGGGGTGATCCAGGCAGCGCGTTGTT
>JAUUYO010000295.1 GCA_030590405.1 Kangiellaceae bacterium | reverse complement strand
TTCAATAATGAGACTTGAGTATCAGTTAGTGTTAGAGCTCTCTTCCGCCGACAGTTGCTTTGTTTGCAAACCTATTATAGAGCCAAGGTTTCCTTGATTTTGGATTTTTCAATAATGAGATTGGGGATAACCCCCATAATAGACAAGCGATCTATAATTGGTTAAAGTATCCTTATTAAGGAACAAAAAGGATAAATAAAATGACCGAAGGCCATAGCCACCCTATCATCCAATCTTTTGCTGATAACGCCATCATTGACACTGAACGTTACTTGAGCGAATACCAGGCATCTATCGAACATCCAGATCAATACTGGGCCGAACAAGCCGAAAACTTTATCGACTGGTATAAAACCTGGGATAAAGTCAGTGAAGTCGATTTTCATAAAGCTAAAATAAGCTGGTTTGAAGGCGCTGAACTGAATGTCTCCTATAACTGTATCGATCGACATTTAAAAGATAAAGCTGATCAAACCGCGATTATTTTTGAAGGCGATGAGCCGGGTACCCATCGCAATATCAGTTATCAGGAATTGCACGATGAAGTATGTCGATTTGCCAATGTTTTAAAACAGCGTGGCGTTAAAAAAGGTGATCGGGTGTGTATTTATATGCCGATGATTCCAGAGGTGGGCTATGCGATGCTCGCTTGCGCTCGAATTGGCGCGGTGCATTCGGTAGTGTTTGGTGGTTTTTCGCCAGAAGCATTAAAAACGCGTATTTTAGATTCTGATTGCCGGGTGGTGATTACCACCGATGAGGGAGTCCGAGGTGGAAAGAAAATTCCGTTAAAGTCGAATACCGATAAGGCCATAAAAAACTGCAAAGATGTTCATTCGGTTATCGTTGTCCGACATACCAAAGCAGATATTGCCTGGAATGATGCAGTTGATGTGGATTATTGGAAAGTACGTGAACAAGTCGAGGCCGTTTGTAAACCCGAAGTGATGAATGCTGAAGATCCGCTGTTTATTTTATATACCTCCGGATCAACTGGCACCCCAAAAGGCGTTTTACATACCTCCGGTGGTTATCTTCTTTATGCCGCCATGACCCACAAATACGTGTTCGATTATAAAGACGGGGATATTTATTGGTGTACCGCCGATGCGGGCTGGATCACTGGCCATACCTACACTTTTTATGGTCCATTGGCTAATGGTGCCACTACTTTAGTGTTTGAAGGAGTACCCACTTATCCTTCCGTTTCGCGATTTTGGCAAGTGGTGGATGAACATAAAGTTTCCATTTTTTACACCGCACCCACTGCGCTACGGGCATTGATGGCGCAAGGCAATAAAGCGGTAACAGACACATCGCGAGCCAGTTTACGCTTGCTCGGAACCGTCGGTGAACCAATTAACCCAGAAGCTTGGGAATGGTATTATAAAATCATCGGTGAAAGCCGCTGTCCGATTGTCGACACCTGGTGGCAAACCGAGACTGGCGGAATTTTGATTACTCCGCTACCCGGCGCGCATGATTTGAAACCCGGTGCGGCGAGTAAACCATTTTTCGGTATCAAACCGATGTTACTCGACAATGATGGCAATGAACTGCATGGCGAAGCATCCGGTAGCCTGGTGATGGGACAGAGTTGGCCAGGCCAGATGAGCGGCATTTATGGTGATGAAAAACGATTCTTTGATACCTATTTTTCTCAATTCCCTGGTTATTATTTTACTGGTGATGGTGCGCGGCGCGATGCCGATGGCTATATTTGGATTACTGGCCGCATGGACGATGTGCTTAATGTTTCCGGCCACAGATTGGGCACTGCCGAAATAGAAAGCGCACTGGTTTTACACCCCAAAGTGGCTGAAGCCGCAGTGGTTGGATTTCCACATAAAATTAAAGGTGAGGGGATCTACGCCTATGTAACTTTGATGAAAGGCGAACAACCAAGCGATGAGTTAAGAGCGGAATTACGCCAATTTGTCGGTACCGAAATTGGTGCTATCGCTAAACCAGAAATGCTCCAATGGGCACCAGGCCTGCCTAAGACTCGCTCGGGTAAAATTATGCGACGGATTTTGAAAAAAATTGCCGCCAATGAATTCGATCAATTAGGCGATATATCAACCCTCGCAGATCCTTCAGTGGTTGATGATTTAATAAAAAACCGTTGAATCCCGTCGGAATCAACTCCCGCAAAAATTAAGTCACATCGAAATAAATGACTATTGATGTTTTCTGAAGAGGCGCTCACAATGCGCCTCTGCAACCCTCCCTTTCTCCACAAAAGAAATGCTGGCACGCAACAAAATAACTTGCTACACTCAGTTGAACAAAAAACAAACAATAATAAAAACTATAAACCTCAAAGGAAGCTGCGCGTGTCAGAACCTAGCCAAAAAACGAGAATTATCAAAAAATACCCTAATCGCCGTTTATACGATACGCAAATAAGTTGCTACATCACTCTCCAGGATATCAAAGAACTGGTGATGTCTTACCATGACTTTAAAGTTATTGACGCTAAAACCAAGGAAGATTTAACCCGCTGTACTCTAATGCAATTAATTGCCGAAGAAGAAACCAATGGGAATCCGATCTTAACCGCAGAGATATTAAAAGAATTTGTTCGTTTTTACGGCGATTCAATGCAGGCGATGATGAGCCGATTTTTAGAGCATAGTGTGAAGTTATTTATGGAAAAACGCGCAGGCTTAAAAAGCCCTCTCAATAGCATGCTAGGCACCAATAAAACCTCACAAATGCAGCAAATTGCTGAGCAAAATATGCAATCTTTTGATTATGAAAAGGTGACCGAAGATTTAGATAAACAATCGGCACAAATTTAATCGCGCACAGCTCTGAAGCTCAGGCACTCAAGAAATCTTACTCCAGACTACCGCAAAAATATCTTTGAGAATATCATAATAGCTACTTTTGATAAGGATCAGAATAAGCACTGCAAACACGCCCCAAACCAGCACAAAATTAATCGCCAATAATTGCCGGTTAACATCGAGTTCGCCTCTGATGATGTGGAACGATTTTTTGGTTTGGTTAATCGCCATCCATAAAACTAAACTGATCAGCAATAAAATAAAAATTAACGAAGTAGATACTTCTTTTTCAAGATTAACCGCCGCGCCAATCAAAATACCAGGGATCAAATAAAGCGGTGCCCAAATTAAACCGGAAGTTAAATTAACCCAAAAAAAGGTGCGTTTTGGCATTTCTGAAATACCTGCCACCAGTGGAATAACCGCTCTCACAGGGCCAACAAATCGGCCGAAGAATACCCCAGCGGCGCCGTGTTTTTTGAAAAAATCTTTTGATTGTTCAATCAACCGCTTATGACGAGCCACAAACTTCCATTTCAGAATAATTTCATGGTAATGATAACCAGCATAATAACTCAAATATTCACCAATCACTGCACCTAAATAGGCTGATACTACAATTGGAAAAAACTCCAGAATATCTGCGCCAATCATACTTCCAATACCGACCAGTAAAACCCAGCCCGGCATAAACAAACCGAAAATTGCCAAGGATTCAATAAAGGCAATGAGAAAGACAATTAACCAGGCCCACTCAGAATGTTGTTGAATAATGTGAAGTACCGATTCGGTAAGAGCTTGCATCGACTAAACTAGGCCTG
>JAUUYO010000086.1 GCA_030590405.1 Kangiellaceae bacterium | reverse complement strand
CGATGCGCCGATCAAGATCATAAACACCATACTGGAAGTGCGAGTGGTCGATCGCATGACATCTTTTAACCGAGTGAAACTAAATTCTTTATACAGAACCGCCAGTATGATCGCGCCAAATGCGCCCAATGCGGCGGCTTCTGTTGGGGTGGCAACCCCGCCAAGGATCGAGCCTAATACCAATAAAATTAATAAGATCGGCGCAATGATCAGTCGAATCGAAAAAGTGTCTGTTGAGCTTTGGCCAGTTTCAGTCGACTGGTTTGAAGATTGTTCTGGGCCTTTCTTAAGTGTACTATTTTCAAATGTGCTTTTCTTAAAATCAGCGGGATTGATTTTGGCAACAATCACCAGATAAAGAATGTACATCGTGACCAGCAAAAAGCCGGGAATTAAAGCGCCAGCAAATAAATCACCCACCGACATTGGTTCGCCGCCCACCCCAGCATCGCGATTGGCACTGGCAATCACATCACCCAATAAAACTAAAACTATTGAAGGGGGAATGATTTGTCCCAGAGTACCTGAGGCGCAAATAACGCCGGTTGAAAGCTGGCTGGAGTAGCCATTTTTAAGCATCACTGGCAGTGAAATCAGCCCCATGGTTACCACTGTGGCACCAACAATCCCGGTGCTTGCCGCAAGCAGGGCACCAACCAGTACCACTGAAATTGGCAATCCAGCAGGGCGGTCTCCCATCATTTGGGCGATGCCGGTCAATAACTTATCGGCGATTTTAGATTTTTCTAACATTCCGCCCATAAAAACAAACAGCGGCACTGCAATTAAAGTGGGATTTAGAATAATGCCAAATAAACGTGAACCAGCATTTTTTAAAATGGCTGGATGGATCAATTCCATCTGCACACCGATCATAGCGAACAAAATGCCAGTCCCAGCTAATGAAAAGGCGACCGGATAACCAGACAACAATACCAGACAAACACAAATAAACATCAAAAGAGCGAGCCATTCCATTACTGCTGGCCCTCTGTTGGTTTGCAAAATTCCGGCGGTTTGCAAAATAAAATCATGCCGGATCTGGTTAATTGATTGATTGCTTCAAGAATTAATAACAGTGGCATGAGTAGCAATAAGCTTTTAAGCAGATAAATTGCTGGCAAACCACCTGCTTCGGAGGAGACTTCGCCCACCCGCCAACTTAATAGAAAGGTAGGCCAACTAGCCCAGGCGATAAAAATACAAGTTGGCAGCAACAGTAGCAATGTGCCTACAAAGTCAACCAGCGCCTGTTTTTTAGCCGTCATTTTAGCGTAAAGAATATCCACTCGCACATGAGCTTGACGATTCAGGGTGTAAGCGGCGGCTAACAGAAAGTTGGCACCGTGCATCCAGGTGACTGATTCTCGTAGCCAAATCCAACTGAGATTAAATAACCAGCTGGCCAGTACATTGAACACGCTAAAAAGGACCATAAAAAGTGTTAACCAGGCGATGGTTTTACCGGTTATTTTGGAAAAATTATGTAGAAATTTCATTAATCGGAAAAAGCCCCATTGTTAGCGGCTTTCAGCCGGTTTAGCACAAATTAAAAGAAGTTATTCACAGTCAGTACTAACTTATGCACAGCTTATTCAAGCTGTAATGTGAAGCAGTAAAAATAACGTAACTGGTTGTAATTATTGACTTTAACGTGTCACAAAATTGATTTGTTAGTTGCTGGCTTGTCAGTCGTAGTTCGTTCATCGATTTTTTATTCACTATTTTATCCACAGAAGCATCACTGAAAAATAGTCCTTAAAATTGAATGAGTTATGTGCTTTTTTTATAACATACTTTAACTTTTTTGGAGCATGTTTTGTTGTACGTGTGCTTATAATTCTGGATTGATTCGTCAAAACAAATTTTAGCTTCAACTTGTCAATCTAAGGTAAACTACCCATAGAATTAAAATGTGCCAACAACCATAACTATTCGTATCCAAACGGTCAACAAAAACTGTTCTGTTTACACAAATTCGGTAACTCAAAATATGTCAAAAGAACAATCTCAACCGTTAATTCTGGTGGATGGCTCTTCCTATCTTTTCAGGGCTTATCATTCGATGTCTCAAACCGGCTTTAGCAATTCGGCGGGACAGCCCACCGGGGCTATTTACGGGGTGATCAATATGTTAAGAAGTTTGTGCAAACAATACGATAGTCAACGAATAGCAGTAATTTTTGATGCTAAAGGAAAGACCTTTCGTAATGATATCTATCCTGAATACAAAGCTCATCGGCCGCCTATGCCCGATGATTTGCGCTCGCAAATTGCACCGCTGCACAATATTATCAGAGCGTTGGGTTTTCCTTTGTACGCGATAGAAGGAGTGGAGGCCGATGATGTGATTGGCACCGTGTCGCATATGGCGAGCCAGCAAGGCATTGAAACGGTTATATCCACTGGTGATAAAGATATGGCTCAATTGGTCAATCCGCATGTCAGTTTAATCAATACCATGACCAATCAATTTTTGGATATCGATGGAGTGAAAGAAAAATTTGGTATTCCGCCGGAGCTAATCATCGATTATTTAGGTTTGATGGGCGATAAGGTTGACAATATTCCGGGGGTTGCAGGGGTCGGAGCGAAAACCGCACTTGGCTTGTTGCAAGGCATTGGTAGTGTTGATGAAATTTACAAAAATCTCGACAAAATCGCCGAGCTTCCGATCCGAGGGGCCAAAAAACTCGCCGATAAAATGACCGTTAATGAAGCGGATGCCAGGCTTTCTTATCAGTTAGCGACGATTGTGTTAGACGTCGATTTACCTTTTGCGTTGGAAGACTTGCATATGCAGGCGCCGGACACCGAGTTATTAGAAGTTTATTATGAAGAGTTTGAATTTAAAACCTGGCTCAAAAATCTAAAAGCCGGTATACCGCCTTTGCCAGTCGCAACGGCTCACTCTGGATCCACTCATCAGGACAAAGGGGATGCTAAAGAACCGTCGGTTGCCAGCGAAAGTAGCATCGATCAAAGCCAGTACCAGACTATTTTAAGTCAACAGCAATTAACCGAGTGGGTCGACAAATTATCGGCTTGTGAAAGATTCGCGCTGGATACCGAAACCACCTCGCTAAATATTATTGCCGCAGAACTGGTGGGGATTTCCTTTGCTATTGAGCCGGGTATCGCGGCTTATTTACCGTTAATTCATAACTATCCCGGTGCGCCAGAACAACTTGATCAGGCTTGGGCGCTGGAGCAATTAAAACCGATTTTAGAAAATCCTGAGATTGGTAAAATTGGCCAAAATATTAAATATGATCAAAGTATTTTTAAAAATGTCGGGATAAAATTGCAAGGGGTTGAGTTTGATACCATGCTCGAATCTTATATTTCCAATAGCGTTGGTAATCGCCACGATATGAATACCTTGGCAAAAAAATTCTTAGATCATGAATGCATCAGTTTTGAGAGCATTGCAGGCAAAGGTAAAAAGCAGCTCACCTTTGACCAAATTGACTTAGAGATTGCTGCCAAGTATGCCGCAGAAGATGCCGATGTCACTTTGCAACTTCATCGCGAGCTATGGCCCGAACTGGAAAAGCAGGAGGGACCCAAAAGCATATTTAAGGAGATTGAAATACCGCTAATTGAAGTCTTGTCCAGTATTGAATATCGTGGTGTATTGATAGATTCAGAATTTTTAAGGAAAAAAAGCCATGAATTTGGTTTGCGAATCATTGAGCTGGAGAAAAAAGCCTACGAACTCGCCGATCAACCGTTTAATCTGGCGTCGCCGAAACAACTACAAGAAATTTTATTTGAAAAAATGGGACTGCCGGTACTAAAAAAAACCCCAAAGAAACAACCATCTACTGCCGAAGAAGTATTGGTTCAACTGGCGCTCGATTATCCTTTGCCAAAAGTGATCATGGAATACCGCGGTTTAAGTAAACTCAAATCCACTTATACCGATAAACTACCGCTGGCTGTTCAGCCAAAATCCGGGCGAGTGCATACCTCTTATCATCAAGCAGTGGCCGCCACTGGTCGGTTAAGCTCCAGCGATCCTAACTTGCAAAATATTCCAGTTAAAACGCCAGAAGGGCGCAGCATTCGTGAAGCGTTTATCGCGCCTAAAGGTTATAAAGTTTTAGCCGCCGATTACTCTCAAATTGAACTTCGGATCATGGCGCACCTTTCTCAAGACAGCGGCTTATTGCAAGCTTTCTCTGAAGGACTCGATGTGCATAGTGCGACCGCTGCCGAAGTATTTGCGACCGACTTAAATAGCGTCACCTCAGAGCAAAGGCGCCATGCCAAAGCGGTTAACTTTGGATTGATCTATGGCATGTCACGTTTTGGTTTAGCCAAACAACTGAATATTA
Organism: Kangiellaceae bacterium; assembly: GCA_030590405.1. Taxonomy (GTDB): domain Bacteria; phylum Pseudomonadota; class Gammaproteobacteria; order Enterobacterales; family Kangiellaceae. Next base: position 7,957 of record JAUUYO010000086.1, on the reverse strand, counting down.
CCAATGATGAAGCAGCCCATTACATCGATACTTATTTTGCCCGGTATCCGGATGTGGGGGCATATATGGAAGTCACTAAAGAAAAAGCCAAAGAGTTAGGCTATGTTGAAACTTTGTTTGGTCGCCGTCTTTATTTACCAGAAATTAATGCCAGTAATGGCATGCGCAGACAGGCGGCGGAAAGAACCGCGATCAATGCGCCGATGCAAGGCAGCGCGGCAGATATTATCAAACTTGCGATGATTGATATTCATAACTGGTTCAAGACTGAAAAGCCCGACTGTTTTATGGTGATGCAAGTGCACGATGAATTAGTGTTTGAAGTTGCTGAAGATAAAGTGGATGAGTACCAAAAAATCATTGAAAAATTAATGACTGATGCGGTTGAGTTAAGCGTGCCGCTGATCGTTGATATTGGTGTGGGGGATAATTGGGAGCAGGCACATTAAGGGTTACCGTTAATGACTCGCACCATGAAAGTCGTTTTATTATCCGGTGTTGTTTTTCCTGGTGCCGGACATTTTTACCTGAAAAAATATTTTTTTGCTGTGTTGTTGACTATGATTGCGAGCGTTTGCAGTTATCTTATTATTATGAATTTCACGATCAGAATCTTAACCCTGTTTGAGAAAATTCAGTCTGGCGAAGTCGCGCCCGATTTTTCATTGATGATACAGTTCATATTAACCCAGCCGGAGGATCCTGCGGCCAGGCTCTCAGTAGTAGTCTGGGTAGTTATGATGATTTGTTGGTTGGTTGCGGTATTTGATAGTTATCGAATTGCGAGGAAGCAGTTGTCGGTTTTTTAGGGACGTTGATAGAAATAGCCACTTATGGCTAAGATTGTTTTTTTGCCAGGTACATTTGTTGATCGGCATAATTTAGCAGAGCAGAAGCGGTGGTACCATGTTTGGGAAAGGTGGCGTTACCATAGCTATATGCAAAGCTGACATTTTCATCGTTCAGCATAAATGGTTCCTGCATAATTTCTTGCAAGCGAATTAACAATTTTGATATTGAGTCGCTTTGGGTATTATCGTCGAGCAATATGACAAATTCATCGCCGCCGATCCTGGCAACTAAATCCGATTCTCTAAAACTTCTTTCCAGTCTTTGGGCAAATTCAGCTAAATAAAAATCTCCTGCCTGATGCCCAAAGGTATCGTTGATTCCCTTAAATTTATCCAGATCAATAAAAATAATGGATATATGGCTATGTTGCCTCTTTGCTCGTAGCAGTGATTTTTCCAGATGCTCCTGTAATCCAAAGCGATTCATTAGCGAAGTAAGCTGATCTTTTATGGCTATTTCTCTCAGGTTGCATTCGATGTTTTTTCTTTCGGTAATATCAATCGACATGCCTTCGATCCCTAAAAATTCACCAGCATCATCGGTGCGTGCATAAGCGCAGGTGGCCACCCAAAATGTGCTTCCGTTTTTGCGACGCAGCAGTGATTCCACAGAGATGGGTTTACCAAGGTTGGCTAGAATTTTAGCCAGGGTTTTCGTTCTTTGTTGTGGGTCGTCGTAGAATTTTGCCAGCGGTTGGCCGATCAACTCATCCATGTCATATCCCATCATTTCGCAGCTATGGGCAGAAATTTTAGTCAACACACCGGATGCATCGGTTCGGTAATAAATACTGGGGAGTTTGTCGATGATTTTTTTAAAGTATTGCTCCGACAATTCTAATTCTCGAACCAGGCTTTTTCGTGAGGTGATATCTCGCAAGGTCAATACATCGAAGACCAGATTTTGTTTACTGACAAGCGGTTTTATTTTTATCTGAATCCAGCGATTATTCATAGTTGAATGCTGAATTTCGAGTTCTATTTCTTGTGGTGGTTGTTCGGTGTCAAAGGCTGAGTGAAGGGTTTGCTCAAAGAGTTCAATATATTCCGTCAGGATAAATTGGTTAAACTCTCGTTCGATGAGTTGCTCGCGTTGTTGCCCAAGAATTTCACAAAAGGCCTGATTGACCAAGATCAATTGACCTGATTTTAGTACGCAAACCCCATCTTGAATGGTTTCAATCAGATCAGCATAGAAATCGGCGTCAAAAATAGCCGATCCTGTTGAATATTGTAGATTGTCGCGCATTATCATATTTTAGGAGTACTCCATCAATCCAGTAGTACAATCTTCTCATGCTATCTAAAAATAATCCAGAGCAAGCCTTAACCGGTACTCAATCATCTGCAATTGCATCCGAAACACAAAAATCTACCAAAGAAGCTCAAATACCTAATTTGCCAAGAATTTAATGAGCAGTTGGTAGGTTTAGCGGGAAACCAAATCAGGCAAAATCCCATGCCAAATCTCAAAAGATTTGGCAGCTTGACCCACTAACATACCATATCCATCAGAGCTGTTTTCGAATCCCCGTTGCTTGAAATAATTCAAAGTCTGCTCTGCTCTTTGGGCATAATTGAGATCATAAATAAAAGCATTATCGTTTAACAACGGAACAACGGGGTCTAACAAAGATTGATTAAACAGACTTACCGCACAGATCACACCATCGAATTTGATCGTTTCTTTTGAGTCAAAGGCGTGAATCTCTCCCTCATCAGAAAACTGCGAAATAACCGCAGTAACTTTATTTTGACTTCGGTTGTGCAAAGTGACTCTTGCCTGATTATTTAAAAGTGCGTGGATCACAGAAATTGAAGCGCCGCCTGCACCAACCACCAAAATGTTTTTATTTTCAAACTCAAAAGCGAGTCGTGTAAGATCAAGGATTAGACCAGCTCCGTCAGTAGTATCACCGCGAATTTTTCCGTTTTTATCCACCGATAAAGTATTTACTGCCTGACAGGTTTTAGCTGCATCACTTAACTCATCTACTAACTCTAAAACTTGCTGTTTGAAAGGTAGAGTAACATTAAGCCCAGTGCCGCCATTGGCAAAAAATTCTTTCACGAAGCTATCTAGTTGCTCTTCTTCAACCAGATATTTTTGATATTCCAGCTCTAAATTAGTTTGTAGGGCAAATTTTTGGTGGATTTGTGGAGACAGGCTATGCGCGATTGGATTGCCGATCACCCCACAAATTGTTTTTTTTGTTTGCACCTAAATATATTGAACCGATGCAATTTCATAATCAACTTCGCCACCAGGCGCCTTAACGAGCACATCGTCACCTTCCATTTTACCGATTAAGGCGCGAGCTATTGGCGAGTTGATCGAAATTTTGTTTTTCTTTACATCAGCTTCATCGTCGCCGACGATTTGGTAAGTGACTTCGGCATCGGTATCCATATTGATAATGGTCACGGTGGTGCCAAAAATTATTTTGCCGGTTTGCGGCAGCGTAGCTATATCGATAACTTGGGCTGAGCCTAATTTAAACTCAATATCTTGTACTCGACCTTCAATAAATCCTTGCTGCTCACGAGCTGCGTGATATTCGGCATTTTCTTTTAGATCGCCATGCTCTCTTGCCTCAGCGATTGCAGCAACTACTCTGGGCCTTTGATTTTGTTTAAGGTCGGTTAGCTCTGCTAATAAAGCGTCCGCTCCTTGTTTTGTCATTGGTGTTGTTTTCATTAAATCATTACTCTTTCGTTTATATTTTTGTAACTATTCAGCATATCCTTGGGCGAATCCCAGTAGGAACGGTTTCAAGCGCGATGCGACTTTATAGCCAGCCATCGTATCGCGGTTGAAACCGCTCCTACAGATTAATTTTTTACTTTAACTCGCTCATGAAGTTCCTGAACCGTAATCACTTTTTGTCTGGTCTGTTGACCGATCGCTTTAGCGGTTGCAAACCCCGCAGCCAACGTGGTGGTGTAAGCCACTTTATGTTGCAAAGCTGAACGACGAATGGCGTAAGAATCCGCCACCGCTTGTTTGCCTTCGGTAGTATTGACAATATAATCAATCTCATCATTTTTGATCATATCCACCAAATGTGGTCGACCTTCATAAACCTTATTTACCCGTTGACAAAAAACGCCTTCTTTAATTAACTTTTTGGCTGTGCCGCCAGTTGCATAAATCTCAAAACCAACCGCAATTAACGCACGAGCCGTTTCTGCCAGTTTGACTTTGTCACTGTCCTTCACGCTTAAAATCGCTTTGCCGCCTCTTGGCGCTTGTGAACCGCCGCCAAGTTGCGCTTTATAATAAGCTTCGCCAAAGGTATTGCCAACCCCCATCGCTTCGCCAGTCGATTTCATTTCTGGCCCTAAAATAGGATCTGCTCCGGGAAATTTATTAAATGGAAAAACCGGTTCTTTGACGGTGAAAAAATCAGAGGTGACAGGCTTGGTAAAACCTTGCTCTTTTAAGGATTTTCCTGCCATTACGCTGGCGGCAATTTTAGCTAATGGTCGTCCAGTGGCTTTAGAAACAAACGGCACGGTTCTTGATGCACGAGGATTCACTTCTAGCACATAAATATCATCACCTTGAATCGCAAACTGGGTGTTCATTAAACCGCGCACCTGAAGTTCTTTTGCCATGGCTTCGATTTGAACTTTCAATCTGGCCTGCATGTCATCCGTTAAAGTATGCGGCGGAATACAACAGGCCGAATCGCCGGAGTGAACGCCTGCTTGCTCAATGTGTTCCATGATGCCGCCCATCAGGCAAGTTTCGCCATCATAAATCGCGTCTATATCCACTTCGATGGCATCATTTAAGAAGCAATCGAGTAGTACTGGCGACTCATTGGAAACAGAAACTGCTTCGGTCATATAACGTCTTAACTCGTCAGCATTAAAGACGATTTCCATCGCTCGGCCGCCTAACACATAGGAAGGTCTCACCACTAACGGATAACCAATTTCATCCGCCAGGCGTACTCCGTCTTCGACATTTCTGGCGGTTCGGTTGGGGGGTTGTTTGAGTCCTAAACGCTCGACTGAACGTTGGAATCTTTCACGATCTTCCGAGCGATCGATCGCATCAGGTGATGTTCCGATAATCGGTACGCCAGCGGCTTCTAAATCTCTGGCGAGTTTCAGCGGCGTTTGTCCGCCGTACTGCACAATCACCCCTTTAGGTTTTTCTTTGGCGACAATTTCCAACACATCTTCTAACGTCACAGGCTCAAAATAAAGTCGGTCCGAAGTATCATAATCGGTTGAAACGGTCTCTGGATTACAATTCACCATAATGGTTTCATAACCGTCATCACGCATCGCAAAAGCGGCGTGTACGCAACAATAATCAAACTCGATCCCCTGACCAATTCGATTAGGACCGCCGCCAATAATCATGATTTTTTCTTTATCCGATGGCGCGGCCTCGCACTCATCTTCATAGGTGGAGTAAAGATAAGCTGTATCGGTTTCAAACTCGGCCGCGCAAGTATCCACGCGTTTATACACTGGGTGCAGATCTAAACTGTGGCGCAGTTTTCTAATTTCTTTTTCACTGACATGCATTAAACTTGATAAGCGTCTGTCTGAAAATCCTTTGCGCTTCATGCTACGCAATAAGTCGCGATCAATATCGCCGAGACTTAAGGTCGAAAAATGATTTTCTAACTGAACCAGTTCTTCGATTTGAACTAAAAACCAAGGATCTATATTGGTCAGTTGGAAAACTTGCTCGACAGAATATTCTTGTCTGAAGGCATCTGCTACATAATAAATTCGATCGCAACTGGGGACTTGCAGGTTATGACGAAGTTTTTCTTTCCAGTTATCGCTATCGGTTTTTAATATCGGATCAAAACCGTCAACCCCGGTTTCAAGACCTCGTAATGCTTTTTGCATCGACTCCTGAAAAGTGCGGCCAATCGCCATCACTTCACCAACCGACTTCATTTGAGTGGTTAATGTGCCATCAGAATTAGGGAATTTTTCGAAATTAAAACGTGGTATTTTTGTCACTACATAATCGATACTCGGCTCAAATGACGCCGGCGTGCGGCCGCCAGTGATATCGTTTTGCAACTCGTCGAGGGTATAACCAACTGCCAGTTTGGCGGCGATTTTGGCGATTGGAAATCCAGTGGCTTTTGAGGCCAAAGCTGACGAGCGCGAAACCCGTGGATTCATTTCAATCACAATCATGCGGCCAGTTTCAGGGTCAACAGAAAACTGAACATTCGAGCCGCCAGTTTCCACCCCGACTTCTCTTAGCACCGCCAAGGATGCATTTCGCATGATTTGGTATTCTTTATCGGTCAAGGTTTGTGCTGGCGCAACCGTAATTGAGTCGCCGGTATGAACTCCCATTGGGTCGAGGTTTTCAATTGAACAAATAATGATGCAGTTATCATTTTTGTCCCGAACCACTTCCATTTCATATTCTTTCCAACCGATCAAAGACTCATCAATCAATAATTCGGTAGTGGGTGAAAGATCCAAACCACGGGTACAGATCTCTTCAAATTCTTCGCGATTATAGGCGATCCCGCCACCAGTGCCGCCCATGGTAAATGATGGACGGATGATACAAGGGAAACCGACTTCGGCTTGCACTTTGTGCGCATCGTCTATGGAATGAGCAATACCGGCCTTAGGCATATCTAATCCAATTTTGCGCATTGCATTGGCAAATTTTTCGCGATCTTCGGCTTTATCAATCGCTTCACGATTGGCACCAATCATTTCCACATTGTGGATTTTTAAAACCCCGCGAGAAGCTAAATCGAGCGCACAATTGAGCGCCGTTTGCCCGCCCATGGTCGGCAATATTGCATCCGGTTTTTCCTTTTCAATAATAGTGGCGACTACTTCCCAGTGGATCGGTTCAATGTAAGTCGCATCGGCCATTTCAGGATCGGTCATAATGGTCGCAGGATTCGAGTTAACCAGAATCACTCGATAACCTTCTTCACGAAGCGCTTTGCAGGCTTGCGCCCCAGAATAATCAAATTCGCAAGCCTGGCCAATGATGATTGGACCTGCGCCTAAAATTAAAATACTTTTTATGTCAGTACGTTTTGGCATTAACTATTACCGTATTAATTATTTGGTAAAACAATAATTGTATAAATTTATAATATGTTCATTGGTGAGAGCGTGTCTCTGTGCCGCGAAAAATATCAACGACTCAATTACTTTCAGCATTGTTCGCGGCACAGAGGCTGCTCCTACCCTAGTTCTTTTCCATTAACTCAATAAAATGATCAAACAATGGTGCGGCATCATGCGGCCCTGGACTCGCTTCAGGATGGCCCTGAAAACCAAATGCAGCTTTTTCGGTATGCTCAATTCCTTGTAAGCTACCATCAAACAATGATTTGTGGGTCACTTTAAGATTGGCTGGCAGTGACGCTTCATCCACCGCAAAACCATGATTCTGGCTAGTGATCAAAACCGTTTTATCTTGAATATTTTCCACCGGATGATTAGCGCCATGATGGCCAAATTTCATTTTGACTGTTTTTGCGCCTGCCGCTAGAGCAAGTAACTGATGACCCAGACAAATTCCAAAAACCGGGATATCCGTTGCTAAGAAATCTTTGATTGCGTTAATCGCATAATCACAAGGCTCTGGATCGCCCGGACCGTTGGATAGAAAAATACCGTCAGGTTTTAACTCAAGCACTTCTTTTGAAGTGGTTTGTGCTGGAACGACAGTTAATCGGCAGCCCCTTTCAGCAAGCATTCTTAATATATTCTTTTTAACACCAAAATCATAAGCGACAACATGATATTTTTGCTTATCTACGCTGAGAGTTTTATACCCTTCAACCAAATTCCAACTGGTTTGATCCCACTGATAACTTTTTTTAACGCAAACTTCTTTTGCCAGGTCCATGCCTTTTAGTCCGGCAAAGTCCCTGGCATTTTCAAGGGCTAATTTTTCAGCCGCCTCATCACACTTATCTCCAGCAATAATACAACCCGCAAGAGCACCTTTGGTTCTTAAAATTCGGGTTAATTTACGGGTATCAATGTCGGCGATAGCCTGAACATTATTATCAATAAGGTATTCTTGTAAGGTTTGTGATTTACGCCAGTTGCTGGCAATAATCGGCAGGTCTCGGATG
>JAUUYO010000281.1 GCA_030590405.1 Kangiellaceae bacterium | reverse complement strand
TAGCGCAAAACCGGCGTCCACCATCTATCACTTTTTGGAATCGCTACTAGTCCGTTTAACTCCACTTTGGAGCAAACTTGGCGAGCATCGAACAGAAAAAACCTTAGCCTTTGCAGAAAGAAACATAAAAGGCCTATTGTTCGACTGTAAAATGTGCGGTAATTGTGTTTTGGATAAAACCGGCATGTCTTGCCCAATGAATTGTCCCAAACAGATCAGAAACGGCCCTTGCGGCGGCGTTCGAGATAATGGGCATTGCGAAGTTAAACCTGAAATGCGTTGTGTCTGGATTGAAGCCTGGCGCGGCGCTAAAAAATTAACGCCTGATACTCGAATCATACCTGACCTGGAAATTCTGGACCCCGTCAATTATGCTCATAAAGATCGCTCTTCCTGGTTTGTAAAGATTAAAGAAATACAACAACAAAAACGACAAGAAAAGACAGACAATGCAGAACAACCCAATGACGCCTGACAACTTGCTAACAGGCGATAATCAACCACCTTTGCCCGGACACTCCTCTGGTGGGCGATTAGAGCGTATACTTCGAAGTGGTGGTTTTGCGGTAACTGCTGAAATAGCACCGCCCGATTCAGCCGATCCTCAAGAGGTTTACCAAAGAGCTGCAATCTTTGACGGTGCCGTCGATGCGATTAACGCCACTGACGGCTCGGGTGCTAATTGCCACATGTCTAGCATGGGCGTTTGTTCTTTATTGACTCGCATCGGCTATTCGATGGTTATGCAGATCTCCTGCCGGGATAAAAATCGAATTGCGATACAAGGTGATGTATTAGGTGCTGCAGCAATGAATGTCGCTAATATGCTCTGCCTGAGTGGTGATGGTGTTGCTACCGGAGATCATCCAGAAGCAAAGCCCGTTTTCGATTTAGATTCAATGAGTTTGTTACAAATAATCACCAAAATGAGGGACAAAGGTCAGTTTTTAAGTGGTCGTAAAATCACAAAATCACCCAATTTATTTTTGGGAGCGGCAGCCAATCCGTTTGCGGAGCCCATCAATTATCGAGTCCATCGGCTGGCTAAAAAAATCGTAGCGGGCGCTCAATTTGTACAAACTCAGTATTGTTTTGATTTGCCTGTATTTAAAGATTATATGAAGCGAGCGGTTGATCTTGGATTAACTGAAAAAATCTTTGTGCTGGCTGGCGTCGGTACTATGCCTTCGGCCGCGTCTGCACAGTGGATAAGAAAAAACATCCCTGGCATTAATATTCCAGATTGGGTCATTAAACGCTTGAAAGACTCCGCTAAACCTAAACAGGAAGGGCAAGATATTTGTGTTGAAATGATGCAACAACTAAAAGAAATTGAAGGGGTTTCTGGTATTCATGTTATGGCCTTTAAACAGGAAGAAAGCGTCAAAAATATTGTTATTCGCTCAGGTGTTTTGGGGCAAAGAAAGCCCTGGCAGTCGGGCGATAAAAAAACATAATCGAAGCTCACAGCGTTCACAAAGCCTAGCGTTTTAGCAACGAATGGTATTAGACTTAAAAATAGACATTAATTTAGAAAAGAGGTCAACAAATGACAACTCGTACACTGTTAAGCTCGCATAACAAAGAAATAATTATTGGGTTCGACAAACCTTTCACCATGATTGGTGAGCGGATCAATCCAACCGGTCGCAAGTTACTGGCTGAAGAAATGAAAAATGGTGATTATAGTCGGGTTGAAATGGACACGCTTGCTCAGGTAGCAGCTGGCGCTCAAATGTTAGATGTGAATGCGGGAATTCCTTTAGCCGATGAGCCGAAAATATTGGCTGAAACCATTCAACTGGTTCAATCGATTACTGACTTACCACTTTGTATTGACTCTTCGATTATCGACGCGTTAGAAGCTGGACTGTCTGTATATAAAGGCCGGGCACTGGTTAATTCAGTCACTGGTGAAGATGAAAGTTTAGACAGAGTTTTGCCACTGGTTAAAAAATACGACGCAGCAGTCGTTGCTATTTCAAATGACGAGACCGGGATTTCACAAGATCCAAATGTTCGTTATGAAGTGGCTAAAAAAATCGTAGAGCGCGCTCAGGACTATGGGATCAAAGCGCAAAATGTGGTGGTTGATCCTCTGGTAATGCCGGTTGGCGCGATTAACGATGCTGGCAAACAAGTGCTACAGTTAATCACACGATTGCGCACTGAACTTAAAGTCAATACCACCTGCGGCGCTTCAAATTTTAGTTTCGGAATTCCTAACCGAAACGGAATGAATGCAGCTTTTATTACTATGGCTATTGGTGCCGGTATGACCTCTGCTATCGTCAATCCTCTACACGCCGAAGTCGTTCAAGCGGTTCGTGCTTCCGATGTCATTATGGGTCACGACCCTGACTGTTCTAATTGGTTAGTGAATTATCGTGAACCACAACAAGAAGGGGCTGGTGGAAGGGGTGGACGCCGCTCTCGTCGTCGAAAATCATAACCAATTAACCGGTAATAAATTATCCATGAGTAAAGTTAAAGTCGTTTTTACACCTTCTGGTATTCAAGGCGAAGTTGAAAAAAATACCGATATCATGACGGCTGCTCGCCAATTAGGAGCAGATATTGCAACTTTATGCGGCGGAAATGGCCAATGCGCACGCTGTAAAATTCAGATCAGTTCGGGTGAGTTTGCAAAACATAATATTGTTTCAAAACCAGAAAACTTGACTGATTTTACTGACACGGAAAAAAAGCGCCTTTCAATATCCACATTGGAACAAGGTTATCGATTAGCTTGTCGAGCCAAAATACTCGATGATATTGTTGTCGACGTGCCGCAAGAAAGTCAGATCCACGACCAGGTTATTCGTAAAAACGCAACCACTCTTAGTAGTCAATTTATAACTAGCGCACTATCATCCATTCAGTTAATCGAAGTGCATGTGGAAGCGCCTCAATTAGATACCCCAACGGGTGATTTAGAACGCTTAAAACTTAGTATCAAGCAGATTAGTGGGTTAACTAATCTTTCGATTGAAGCTTGTCTTATTGCATCTCTTCAAAAAACTTTACGCAAAAAGAACTGGCACGTAACAGTCGCCATTTACGAACAATCAAAAATAATCGCTATTTGGCCGGGTCAACAGAGCAAAGTTTATGGTTTAGCCGTTGATATTGGCTCAACCACTATCGCTGGTCATCTTTGTGATTTGATGACCGGTAAAGTGCTGGCAACACATGGGCTAATGAATCCTCAAATTAAATTTGGTGAGGACTTAATGAGCCGTGTTTCCTATGTGATGATGAATCCCGGCGGTGATCAGCAAATGACCGATGCGGTTCGCGATAGTATCTGCTCGATGGTTGATATATTGTTGAAAGAAACTCAGGTTGCACGAGACACGCTACTGGATGCAGTTTTTGTCGGTAACCCGGTAATGCACCACTTATTCTTAGGCATTGATCCGGTTGAATTAGGAGGAGCGCCTTTTGCGCTTGCTACTCAATCTTCTATTTCCTTACCAGCCAATTTTCTAACCTTAAATTTAGCCGCTGGCGCGCAAACTTATATGCTCCCTTGTATCGCAGGCCATGTTGGTGCCGATGCCGCAGCCGTGGTTTTAGCAGAAGCTCCTTATCGACAAGATAAGATGACATTGATTATAGATGTTGGTACTAATGCGGAAATTATTCTCGGCAATAAAGATAAACTGGTAGCTGCTTCCTCTCCAACCGGTCCGGCATTCGAAGGTGCTCAAATTGAAAATGGTCAACGAGCAGCGCCGGGAGCAATAGAACGAGTCAGAATAGACCCAGTCACTTTAGAACCAAACTTTAAGATTATTGGTGTGGATAGTTGGTCCAATGAAAAAGCCTTTGAATTAGCAATGGCTAAAAATAGAGTGACCGGTAT
>JAUUYO010000121.1 GCA_030590405.1 Kangiellaceae bacterium | reverse complement strand
GGAGAATATGGGTGGTTTTTCCGCCTGGCGCTGCGCAACCGTCTAATATTTTTAGATTTGGCTTTAAATCGAGCAGTTCTACCACCAGCTGAGCAGCCGCATCCTGAACCGATACCAACCCTTGTTCAAACCCCGGTAACTTATGTACATCACAAGCTGAGTCTAATACCAGGGCATCTGATGAAAGCGGATGAATGGACGCTGATAAGTCGGCGCATTCAAGTTGCTTGAGATATTCCACCAATCCAACTTTTTGCTGGTTAACCCGAATAACCATGGGCGCTCGTTGATTGTTAGCGGTCAAGATTGTTTGATAATCATCAATCCAGTCCGCTGCCAGTTGATTAATGATCCAGTTAGGATGAGAAAATTGAAAAGTTTTGGCTTTCGCCAGTTTTTTATCTATCTCAGAAAATTGGCGTTGATAATTTCTTAAAATGCCATTCACTAACCCAGAAGCCCAAGATTTTTTGATTTTGCGAGTGAGTTCGACGCTTTCCGACAATGCGGCGTGATCGGGTACCGAAAGATGACGTAATTGATAAACTCCAAGCAGCAGCACCGCAAACACATCGAGATCTTTCTGCTTCAACGGTTTTTCAATCAACTGATCGAGAATGGCTTTCAGTTGATGGTAGTATCGCAAGCTGCCAAACAACAATTGTTTGGCAAAAGCACTTTCGGAAGGAGTGACTTGTTGATGAGTTAAAATATCGTTGACGGAACGACCATCCTGGATCACTGAAGTTAACCACCAGAGCGCTTGCAAACGGGCGGAAACTTTTGTTTGTTCACTCGAAGCGCCCACTAGATAGTGCCACTCGGTTCATGACTGCTACCCATTGCCAAATGCTCACTAAACCACTGACTTTTAGAATTCAACATTTCGGCGACACTCATGGCTCGACTCCCATCGGCCTGCAATTGGGTGAGTAGTAAATTTTGTCCATCACCGCAGCGTACCAAAATACCCTGTTTATCAAAACTGATAATTGTTCCTGACGGAAGCTTACACGATGGCTCTTGTGTTGGTGCTGAACCGCCTGGCTCGGCAGCGATTTTCGCTTGCCAGATACGCAACCGATGTTTTCCCACATAAGTAAAACTTACTGGCCAGCTATTAAAGGCACGAATTTTCCGCTCGATTTGATTAGCCGATTCAGACCAATCGATTTCGGCCTCGGCTTTGCTCAGTTTATGGGCATAGGTCGCCAGGGAGCTATCTTGAATTTCGCCGGGGCTGTACTTTGATCTTAATGACGAGCCTGATCTTAATGACGAACCTGATCCTGATGACGAGCTTGATAATAAGTCTGATCCTGGCGAAAAGCTCGCCAAAAATTGATTGATCGCCTGGCTGCCCATTTGTGCTAATCGATCATGCAAAATAGCCCCGGTATCAATCGCTTCAACCGTGCAACTTTGGGTTAACAGCATATTGCCGGTATCTAAACCTTTGTCCATTTGCATAATGGTAATGCCAGTATGAGTATCGCCTTGCTCGATTGCTCGCTGGATCGGCGCCGCGCCGCGCCATCGGGGCAGCAATGAGGCATGAATATTGACACAACCGTATTTTGGAATATCGAGTACCGCTTGTGGCAAGATTAACCCGTAAGCCACCACAATCATTAAATCGGGCTGATAACGAGCTAGTTTTTCGGCCGCGGTAATCCCTTGTTCATCAACATCCTGATTAAAGCGAGTCGGTTGCTCTACCGCAATGCCTTTTTCTACCGCTAGCGCTTTAACTGGACCAAAAGCTAATTTTTTGCCACGACCAACCCGCCGATCCGGTTGGCAATAGGCCGCCGAAACATGGTGCCCTGCCGCCAGGATCGATTCCAGTATTGTTGCTGAAAAATCTGGAGTGCCCGCAAACACAATATTAAAAGAAGGGGTTGATGACATAATAAATGGGACCAAATTAAGTGATTTATGATCGGGTTGTGTATCAAAAAAGCCTGCCAAAATACGCGCAGGTTGTTTGTTAGCGATTACATTCCCGCTAAACTTCTCGCTTTATGCTCTTTTTCCAGTTTTTTACCGATCCTTTGACGTTTCAGCGAACTCAAATAATCCACAAAAAGCTTTCCTTGCAAATGGTCTAACTCGTGCTGAATACACACCGCCAAAAGCTCATCAGCCTCCATTTCAAAGGCTTTACCCTGTCGATCGAGAGCTTTGACTGTTAAAGAATCGGATCTCTCAACCTTGGCATACACACCAGGAAAAGATAAACAGCCCTCTTCCATCTCTTCAACACCTCGTAACTCGATAATTTCCGGATTAATGAAAATCAGCGGTTGATCCTTATTTTCGGATACATCGAGTACAAATAGTTGTTGATGAAAATCCACTTGAGTGCCTGCTAAACCGATACCTGGCGCGGCATACATAGTCTCAAGCATATCATCAATTTGAGTTTGCAAGGCTTCGCCAAAGTCCGAAATGGGCTTTGCTTTAGTGCGTAAACGCGGATCGGGGTATTCAAGAATTTTTAATAAAGGCATAAGTGTGTGACGTAAGTTATAGTAAAAACATAAGAAATGCTGCTAAGATAATGATCATACTGGAAAAATTGTTAAGTTTATACTGGGTTTTTAGACTTATTTTAGGCTAGAATATGCTCAATGCTTAATAATTTATCGTTTATTTTTAGAATCACAAGCATTTGTGAAGGGATCGAACAATGAAAAAGCTAACCATCAGCCTACTATCAGCTGTTTTAAGTTTTTCAGCTTTTTGCAGCAGCGCTGCAGAGCTCAGAGACGATCACCCTGAATTTCATGTAGTACAGCCCGGTGATACACTGTGGGATATTTCTCAATCCTTTCTCAAATCCCCCTGGTTATGGCCCGAAATCTGGCATGTGAATAACCAGGTTGATAATCCTCATCTGATTTTCCCTGGCGATGTGCTGTCATTAGTTTATATTGATGGTCAACCCAAAATTCAAAAATCAAACAAATTACCCAATGGCACCGTTAAGCTAACCCCTTATGCCCGCCAATTAACCGCTGATCAGGCTATCACTACCATTCCGCTGGATGCCATATTACCGTTTTTAACTTCTGCCAGAGTGTTAGACCAAGATGAGTTAGAAGCTGCCCCTTACATAGTCGGCAGTGATAGTGGTCGATTACTCGCTGCGCAAGACCATAAAGTTTACTTGCGAGGTATTGAAGAACAACCGGTGGACAATTATTCGTTTTTTCGTAAAGGAGATAACTATCTGGATCCTGTGACTGCCGAATATTTAGGCACCGAGGCCATCCATTTAGGCGAAGGCTTGAAAATACAATCTGGCGATCCTGCCGTGGTGCGGCTCAAAAAAAGCGTTGAAGAGTTAAGAGCCGGTGACCGCGCCTGGCCAACCAATGATCAGCAAATTCGTCCCGTGTATTTCCCAAGAGCCCCAAAAAACTTTGCTGGCGGACAAATCATTTCCGTTTACGGCGGCGTCGAGCAGATCGGCCAGTTTGATATTGTGGTACTCAATCGCGGTGAACGGGAAAATATGGAAGTCGGTTACGTACTGGATATCTATCAACGCGGCGAAATCATCGTGGATAATATCGCTACTCAGAGACGTCAAGACGATGACAATGTCAGCACTTGGGATAAAGTCACAGAAAGCGTCATGAACCAAAAACAAAAAGTTAAACTTCCAGATGAAAAAGCCGGTCAATTGATGATCTTCAGAACCTTTGAAAAAGTCAGTTTGGCGCTGGTGTTAAAAGCCACCCGCTCGATCCATACTTTGGATAACGTCAAAACCCCGCTGTAACCTTTAACACTGTCAACTCAATGTCAAACGGATATGACGAGCAACAACTCAAACAATTATTTGCGATAAGAAAAATCGATGGCGTCGGTGATATCGGCGCGATCAAACTACTCAACCATTTTGGTTCCCCCGCAGCAGTGTTTGCTGCCAATGAACAACAGCTCAAAGATTCTGGTATTCGGTTATCCTCGATCGCTTCGATCCAAACGATGGATTTCGAGCAATTCGATAAAGCGCTAGAATGGCTAGAAGAACCGGGGCGACAAATCATCCCTATCCATTCAACCTATTACCCTCCTTTGCTAGTCCAGACAGCTAGCCCGCCATTGTTTTTATTTGCGATTGGCAATATCGAACATTTGTTAAACCCGCAAATCGCAGTGGTCGGTAGCCGTAGTCCCACACCGCAAGGCATATCCAATACTCAGACGTTCTGTAAATCCTTAGTCGAGCAAGGTCTCACCATTACCAGTGGCCTGGCATTAGGCATTGATGGCGAGGCACACCGCGCGGCGTTAGCAGCGGGCGGTTACACCTTAGCAGTGACTGGCACTGGTTTAAGCCGGGTTTATCCGGCAATACACCGTAACCTGGCCCATTTGATCAAAGATAATGGGCTGATTGTCTCCGAATGTTTTCCGGAAGAAAAAGTGGTGGCAGGCTGTTTCCCCCGCCGTAACCGGATTATCGCCGGACTCACTCTCGGCACTTTGGTGGTCGAAGCAAAAAAGAAGAGTGGTTCGCTAATTACTGCTCGTCTTGCCATGGAAGAAGCCCGTGAAGTGTTTGCCATTCCTGGCTCCATTCATAATCCACTCGCCCAAGGCTGCCATGATCTAATCAGACAAGGGGCCAAGTTGGTAGAAAATACCGAAGACATTATGGAAGAATTACCAGCACTGGCCAAAGCCCAAAATCAAGCTACCCAAATCCAAAGCCGACCTCAGCTGAATCCAGAAACGGCAGAATTTCTCAAATTTATTGATTATGAAACAACCAGCTTAGACAGCATTTCGATGAGAAGCCAATTGCCTGTAGAATCCATCACAAATAAGCTGTTACTATTAGAGCTAGATGGTTGGATAATCAACACCACCGGCGGTTACGCCAGATTATAACAACCAATCGCGATGATGGATTGAGGTTGAGTCCAAAATTGAACAGCAACCATCAAGCGATAAAAACAATCAGGCACTAAAAATAATATCAGGCTGCGTTTATCTTTAAACAGCCATTTGTCGGAGAAATCAATGAAAACAGAAGTGATGGATGTATTACAGTACATTTTTGAACGTTTTCAAGAGCAAGAATTTGTCGCTGTCGAAAAAACTCAATCACTGGTCAATGAACTAAAAGAAGTGGGTTTTAGAACCGGCGAGATTGATTCGGCATTAGATTGGTTGGATGGTTTGATTGATGCTAGTTCCGACTCATTCGCCCCGGTCGCTGGCAGTCAGCAACACACTCGAGTTTACCATCCTTATGAGTTAGCCTTTTTTTCCGTCGAATGCCGTGGATTTTTATACTTTTTAGAACAAGCAGGCGTTTTAGATAGCCACAGCCGAGAAGCTGTGATTGACCGAGTACTGGCGCTCGAAGCACAAACCCCAGTCGATTTAGATCAACTCAAATGGGTAGTCAGTATGGTGTTATTTAATATTCCAGGCAAAGAAGAAGCGGTCATCTGGCTGGAAAATATTGACGCCTGTTTTCATTGATCGCAGATTATTTAGCGAGCTTTACGATCCGAATGACGCAGTCTTTCAGGACTGGCCGATCTAGCCTTTATAAGGATCAGAACCATCCGGTTGTCGTCTAAACCGCTTATAATCCCAAACGTACTGTTCCGGATGGAGACAAATGATCGTTTCGATCTGTTGGTTCATGCTTTGATTAAAGAGCGCAACATCAGGCTCCGCCGGATCAAATTGTGCCGTTTCAAAGGCGATATCAAAACCGGTTTTATCTTGCCGCCGAATGCAACTGGCAAACAACACTTTAGCTTTTGATTTTTTGACTAACTTATGCAACAAGGTCATGGTGTAAGCGGGTTTGCCGAAAAAAGGGGTATAAATACCCGCATTTTCTCTTGGCACTTGATCTGGCAGCATCATCATAAAACCACCTTGTTTTAAACCTCGCAGTAATTGCATGATACCTTTGCTGTCGGTGGAGAAAGGTTTGCACCCGAATTTTTTACGGGCATCGTAGATCAACCGGTCCACCTGAGGGATTTTAGAAGGTGAATACAAACCGATTATCGGATAATTTAATTGCACCCACTGAACTAGAAACTCCCAATTGCCGATATGCGGTGCGATCACTACTAAAGGCTCTTTATTTGCCTGGATTTCAGTAGCCAGTTCGGCATTTTTGACTTCAATAATTTGTTGTTCAATTTTCTCTCGGCTGGCAAGCCAGGCATCGGGAAATTCGGACAATAACATGCCACCCTGAATAGCCGATTGTTTGGCCAATTTTAATTTTTCAGCGAGTGGCATTGCTGGAAATGCAATGTTTAAATTGGTGAGTATAATATTACGTTTTCGGGCAGATAACTGATAACTAAGCCAGCCAAAAAAGCGGCCGATAGCATGAGTGAGAGGGTTAGGCAGCCAATAAATAATGTGTAGCAAACTCACTACAATAAACCCTTTAATGGGAAAAAAAAGGGATGGTTTGTTATCTTTTGGAGTGTTCATTTTATCAATCAATCTTTGTAAAAAATATCACTATTGATTCAGTAGATTAGCTGGCGAAAACTGATCCGTTAAAGGTGGTACGCTGGTGTCCCAATCAATCTTGCTCGATAATCGTTTCACCAAAGAATCAAGATCTACACCAAAGGGAACTAATGCTGTTTTGAGCTGTTGATCTACGTTAATCTTACTGCTCAGTTTTTCACAGTTACAGGCAAAAATGATGCGATTGCCTTTTGTTACAGAATGCAAGATTTGCAACTCTTTAAACACCGACTGGTAAGTCACTGACTCATAGTCATACAATCTACTGCCGTTAAAAGTGTTGGCCGATAATAAACCGCCGGGCACCAATAAGCTTTTGGCTTCGGTCAAAAACTCAACCGTCAGCAGATGCTCTGGAATATAATCGCCATTAAATGCGTCCAGAATGATCCAGTCGAAGGTTTGTTGTTTTTTAAGTGCCCGTTTAATGTAAACTCGGCCGTCTTTGATTGCAGTTTGGGTTTTATCATTTTCTTCATAATAAAAATACTTCTTCGCCAGTTTTGCCACGGCGGGATCAATTTCAACCGAAACCACTTCGGTTTGTGGTAATATTTTGGCAAAGGTCTTAGGCAAAGTACCGCCACCGAGTCCAATGATCAGAATTCTTTTCGGCGACGGATTAAAAGCTAAACCAGCCATCAGTGACTGAGTATATTCAAACACCAATTTATCCTGATCCTGCAAATTAATACACGCCTGGTTAGAAACCGAGCGACGACGAGTTTCAAATCGCATGCAGCGTTTATTATTTTGCTCGACGATCACAATGTTACGATAGATTGATCGTTCTTTATGAATGGTGCGAGCCGACAAATTGCTGCAGAAACAAAATAACAATAAAAAACCGAATAAATATTTCACCTTAATCCTCATTCCGTTCAGCTAACTTAAACGCAGTTCTCAAGTTTAATCGATTGCATCGAGCGAGTATAACTAATACCAAATGCGGCGATGCCCGCAACTAACATTAATGAAAAAGTTAGCCATAAAATCTGATCGATCTCAAGCCACAACACCAGATAGAAAGAGGTGACAATTGTTCCTATGGCGCTGCCTAAGGTCGAAACAAAATACAAAAAACCCGCGGTTTGGCCTGAAGAATCTTTTGACTCGGTTAGGATGCGAACCGAATAAGGAGCAACCATACCCATCACTGCGGTTGGCACTAAAAACAGTAATGTGGAGGCCAGCAACGAGCCATAGCGGGGATCTTCTACCAGTTCAAACACCCAGTCCATAATGGCTTCAGAAAAGAAAATGGTGGGCATAATACTTATGGCAGAAAGGATAAAGATGATCGCGTACTTTCGTAAACTGGGTCGAAACAGTGACAGCTTACCCCCGGTTAAATAGCCGATGGAAAGCGCTAGCATAAACACCGTAATGATACTGCCCCAGACATACACGCTGCTGCCAAAATAGGGCGCTAACAATCGCCCGCCAAGCAGCTCAAAACACATGATTGAAAAACCCGCACAAAAGGCGAGCGTCAGGATGGTGACTTTTTTCATTAATAACCGATCAAGCAACAAATAAAGCCATAAGATACAGGTGTTACCCAATATCGGCAACCGATATACCATTGATTTTAGCCGCTTCAATTATTCTGACTTTAATAATTTTGCCACTCAGGATAGAATTTACACTATCAACTAGCAAATGAACCGATAACTAAACCCAAAACTAAACCTAAAACAGAGCCGCCAAAACATGTCACGAGTCGATAAAATCATCAATCAAAAAGACCTGCTTCGTATTATTGTGATCGGTGCTACTTCCGATATCGGCTGGCGATTAATCGCCTGGTTAATGAAGATCATGCCAGATTGGATTTATAATCGAATCTAACATTACCTGTTACATTACTCATTTCAACATTAGGAAAACCACCATGAAAACAAGTCTGCTAACCACTGCGCCGGTACTGTTGACGCTGATACTGTTAGCGTTGATATTGTTGACAATCTTAACCCCGCCAGCCTATTCACAAGTTGATCGAACGATTTATTTGGTCCGGCATGCTGAAAAACAAAACGATGGCAGCAAAGATCCGACATTAACGGCTATCGGAAAACAACGTGCAGGAAATTTATCTCAGATACTAAAAGATAAAAATATTGTTGCGATCTATTCCTCTGACTATAATCGCACCCGGCAAACCGCTGGACCGTTGGCCAAGCGATTGGGCCTGAATGTCGTGCTTTACAATCCAGGTAAACTCAAGAAATTTGCCGCTCAGCTATTAAACAGCCAGGGAAACCTGCTAGTTGTCGGACACAGCAATACCACGCCAAATTTAGCCTCGCTTTTGGGTGGCGAAAGTTTTGGCGAGATTGAACACTTAGAATATGATCGCGTTTATCAATTGAGTTTTCAAGCCGAACAGATCAAAACGAAGCTGCTTCGCTCTGAACCAGTCCAGTTAAAAAGTTTAGAGTTAAAATAAATTCATCATATGACAATTACTAAAGGGGCAGTTTGCCCCTTTAGTAAAGCCAGCAAAAGCCAACGTTTATTGACTACTTGTGGGGTTGGTCATAATGAGCTTGCAGATTTCCACCATCAATATATTGCAGCGGAACATCTAAAACAACATTCGCTGGATTAGCTGTTTCATAAACTTTGAAGCCCGCCATATCCATATCACCAGGCTCACCACCATCGACCAGAGTGAATTCGCCAGTATAACCTGTGTGATTGTTATAAGATCCCGAAGCGACACCAATCAACGTATCAAAAGGCGCTTCTGGTGGTGCTTGAATAATATCAGGATCATCTGAACACGAGAGCGTAGTCAAATGCTCTTCAATATGAAATTTATTTCCGTTCCAATTGATTTCCAGATTATTAGACAGCACCAGATCGCAATGTAAGGTCAAACCTTTAGTCACTCTAACCCCATCAACTCTTATTTGAGAACCTCCCCCTGTCATACGTCCGGTAGCTTGAACGCCACACTCATCAGTTGGAACGGTCAGTGAAATAATGGTCGTCTGACCGCCAGAGTTACCATCTCCCCAATCAGCGATTGCCCTTGCGCCAATAGCAAAAGACTCACCGGGTCCAACATCGATGGGGATCGGTAAATTGTTGGAAAGTGCGTAGTCTGGAGCAGTAAAAGCGCCAGATTCTACCAGGACTTTGTTAATCATAATGTCTATCTGAGAGTTCTCGCGACTTTCGGGAACGCCCGCGATACCGTTCCATGAAGTGGCAGTGTAACTAACCACATACAGCCCGGTATCCGAGTCACAAACGACTTCTGCGGTCATTATAGGCTGGCAAATATTACCCGCTTGTAGATTACTAATAAGAAAAAACTGAGAAACAATGAACATTGCTCCTATTTTGAGTACTCGTGTTATTTGATAATTCATGATGCTCTCCTTGGTTCCATGCTTATGAGTGTTTAAAACACGATCCCCATGCTATCTCGATTCTAGATACTGGTCAAGTTTTAGCCTTGTCCAATATGAAATGAGTCTGAACGAGGTACATGATTCCAATATAAAATGAGTCTGAAAAATATTTCTATCTAGTCCATGATCTCAATTATGAGAGCAATCATGAATATAGAAAACCTAACCAGTATCGAAGCCCTTGAAAATTTCCTCAAAGGCAAT
>JAUUYO010000019.1 GCA_030590405.1 Kangiellaceae bacterium | reverse complement strand
GTCGATATTTCGAGCACTAAATTTTTTATCGTCCTTTTTTCGGCCCAATTGATTTTCAATATTTTTTAATTCTGCTATTAAAAAAGATAGCAAGTCAATTGGATTGGAACACTCTACGACAAGCTCACTCGAACTTAAACGATTAAAGTCGAGATCTTTCACCTCGAATCTCGCCACCAGATTCAAAAAATCATCACCATCAAAACCGACTGCCTGACTTTCAAATATTCGAGAAAAAACAATCGATGGAAACTTCAACTTCAAAAGTTTTAGCGCTTGAGATACATTTTTCTGCGGCTCAATATTGCTGCCAATGCCAATAAATATATCTACCACTTTTGGCCTCTTTCGATTTTGACTCCAACGCTTTTAGCGCAACTAACCGCGCCCGGCTTATCCAACGTAATAGATAACCATTTCACCCCAAACTCTTTGATGATCATTTGAGCAACCGCTTCGACCAGTGCTTCAACCAGTTGGTAACTACTCGCTTCTGCCATTTCTTCAATAGCATGAGAAATAGCTTTGTAATCCAGGGTATCCACCAAATCATCGCTGTTTGCAGCCGCACTAAAATCAGTCCCAAGCTCAACATTAAATACCAGACGCTGGCGGATTTTTCTTTCCCAATCAAAAACACCAATCACCGTTTTTACTTCTAAATCGCGGATAAAAACAATATCCATAAATAATCCTACTTCTCACATTAAGCTTTTGATAATACTATTTGTATCGCTATTCATTTACAATAGCTCAATCCCTTTCATTTCAAATAAAAAATCTTAAATAAACCGATGGATCTATTTTTTAGTCTTAGTTTGATATTCGGCTACCTGGCGGGCTCTATTTCCTCGGCAATCCTGGTCTGTCGATTATTTGGTCTACCAGATCCCAGAACGATTGGCTCATGTAACCCCGGCGCAACCAATGTCCATCGGATCGGTGGCCGCTGGATGGGCTTTTTCACTCTTATGGGGGATTTTCTAAAAACAGCCTTGCCGATGGTACTGGTGTACAAATTAGATTACGGTCGAGAAGCCAGTTTATGGGTTGGTGTGATGGCTGTCATTGGCCACTGTTTCCCCATTTATTTTTCTTTTAGAGGCGGTAAAGGGGTTGCCAGTATGATGACCGTAGTCGCGCTGGTTATATCATCCTTTGCCATTCTTATCTCTGGCACCTGGCTGCTTACCGCTTACACTTTTGGCCGTTCTTCGGTGGCTTCAATTATTACTAGCATAGTGATCCCGATTTATGGATATCATTTTAAATCGGAGTTATTTGTGCCGCTATGCGCACTGTCTGCCGTGGTATTGATTAGACATAAGAGCAATATTGCCAATTTGCTTCAGGGTAAAGAGCCTGCTATTGAAGAAAATCACAGTCTATAAGAACAGCGTTTTACCTTGATTCAGGCTTAGGTTCTTGCTGGATCTTCATCCAAACCGCAGCCGATGTTTTCTCTTTGGCTGCTTTATCCTTTATTTTCTTAAAAACTTCCTCAGAAGTATAAACTCGCCCTTCTTCAATATCTTTTAAGCTAGCCTCGAGTCTTCGTTTGAGAATTTCGCTCTTAATATCATCATACGGTTCAATATCTTTGGCTTCGCACATAAACACAAAAACGGCTTCGCCTGGGTCAATGAATATGCCCTGCTCCACCATATCAAGAACCCATTCGGCCAAATCCGGCGTGAGATAAGTTTCAAATTTGAGTCCATCGGATCGCGCTTGCTCTTTTAATCTTTTCGCCTGGTTAATACGCTGCCGTGCAGTCTCTTCCGTTTCAATCCAATGTTTCTTATCACGATTACTCATAAAATACTCATGTAATTACGCCAAATAACATGAGTTTAGTCATGCTATTTCGACTATTTTAGAAGAATGAAGTCGTCATCTCACCCCTTGGGCTATCAATGTAGAAGGTCAACCTACAACTCTAAACCTAACTCCTGATAAACCCATTTTTTGTGTTCAGGGTTATTAAACGAGAAACTCGTCAACAATGATTCTACACGATGGCGTCCATACGAACTTTTGACGCTCTCTCTTGGTGTCATATCACCTAACGCAGGTATAGGCATATCCACCCACTGCTGCCAGTGCTTCTTTTCAAAATCATCCTGAATGGATGCCAACTCGGGAGCGGTAGCTTCGGGTATATTGGTTGATGGCTCAAAATTTTCCATCAATTGTTGCATATCTTGGATTTCATCGACCAGAAACTGTATCTGATCTTTTTTCAATCGCTGACTAATACGACGTTTGATCGAAGTGACCCGTTCACGGGAATTAACTTCTACTTCTAAACGATTGTCTTTCAAAGTCAAATGACCTAACACGGTTAATTCCCATTCTTTGCTCTGTTTGTTACCATTTTTCAACCATGGGAAATGAATATGAACCAACTGACCAGCCTCATCGAAACTCTTTTCCCGTTGAAAGTCCTCGTCATTCCAGCCAATAGCAAGACTTTTAAGCGCTTCCAGGGCTACTTCTGGCTCACAATGCAACTGATAAACAAGCCGATGGATTTCAATCCTATCACCATCGGTATTATGTAATTCAGGCATCACAGGATTGAATATCTCGCTTTTAAATGCCCAATAAAAATCGAACAGTTCAGTATCATATTCAAAAATCAACCCATTGTTCCAGATGCCTGACTCAGCCGACACAGCTTCTTTAAAATCGAGAAGTTGCATTATGTGACTGGCTTGAAACAGATATGGGGCACCACCTAACATCATCGCCTTACCATGTAATTGCACAACGGTAGTGAATAGCATTGAACCCACACTTTCATTCTGTGAGGCCTGTCGTTCGGTCACTTCAATGACTTCATCGGAAAGTAAATTCTTCAACACCATAGACTGACCGGCTACCACGGACATTATCTGGTAAAAACACCAGGGGGCATTGACAGCCGCATGAATAAATTCCTTTTCTAACGGATTGCCCGATTTTTTAGCTAAATAGAGTAATGCAATTTTATCTTTGGGTGGCTTAGACGATAACAAATCATCAGGTTCTTCATCAGATAGCCAATGAAATTGTCGCCAAACGGGAAACATATAATCCGCTTCTTCATATTTGGTTGGGTCTAACAAATCTTCTTCTGGCCATAATAAAAACTCAAACCAGGCATCCAGATAATCGTCCTGATCAAACTGCTCGGCAAAAAAGTCATCTATTTTTGCCATCACTCTACCTTCAGTCTCTCTCAGACGTTGATAAATCATCCTGTCGCCAACGACCAGCGACTGCTTTACCAGACAGCATTTCTTATACTTTTTACCACTACCACAGGGGCAGAGATCATTTCTACCAGGCTTATTGCTCATAATTAATTCCTTGATTACAAATTGTCATCTTTCCTCATTGTCAAAAATAGGAAATTTTTGTGGGTACTCACCGACCTATGAAAAAGCCTCCGACATCGGCCAGCGCGGATGCACCCTTATTGGATAAGATTCAGGTAATTGGTTATTTTCCTGCTTAAAGTGGCAATAACCAGCATAGGCAATCATCGCGCCGTTATCGGTACAATATTCATGGCGAGGGTAGAAAACTTCGCCATCAAAACTACTCATCAGTTCTGCCAGTTTTTTACGAAGCGCAAGATTGGCGCTAACTCCGCCAGCAACCACCAATGCCTTTCGACCAGTCTGTTTTATCGCTCTTTTGCACTTGATAGCCAAAGTATCAACGACCGCATCTTGAAACGCTTTAGCAATATCGGCTTTGCTTTGCTCACTGCCATCTGAAGCTGTTATTTTATTAGCGGCAAAGGTTTTTAGCCCACTAAAACTAAAATCCAAACCGGGTCTGTCAGTCATCGGTCTTGGAAACCGCATCGTTACATCAGTCCCTTTTTCTGCCAGTTTGGCTAATATCGGACCGCCAGGATAATCCAACCCCATAATTTTGGCAGTTTTATCAAATGCCTCACCAGCTGCATCATCAACTGATTCACCAATAATTTGATAATCACCCAATCCTTTAACATCAACCAACATGGTATGCCCGCCGGAAACTAATAATGCCAAAAACGGATATTCCGGCTTATTTTCCTCTAACATCGGCGCTAACAAATGCCCTTCCAGATGATGGATCCCGATTGACGGTAATTTCCAGGCAAATGCCAATGATTGGCCTATAGTCGCACCAACCAGCAATGCACCGATCAGCCCCGGACCTTGAGTATAAGCAATTGCTGACAACTCTTGGCGACTCAAATTTGCTTGCTTAAAAGCCGCATCCACTAGCGGGATTATTTTTCGCACATGATCACGTGATGCTAATTCCGGCACTACACCACCATATTCGCCATGTAATTCGATTTGCGAATAAAGTTGGTGCGCAACTATACCTTGCTGCTCATCGTAGATAGCGATAGCAGTTTCATCACAGGATGTTTCTATGCCTAAAATTTTAGTCATTATTTGCATACCTAAAAAGGAAAAAAATTTACCACAGAGGTACAGAGATCACACGGAGAAAAGTATTAAAGACACTTTTGAATCAATGAGCGGCCGACGACATAAAATTTATATTATTCAAAAACATAGGCCTATTATTGTTGTCTTTTATCTGTGTGATCTCTGTACCTCTGTGGTAAAATATCTTTTGGTTTTTAATTCATTTTGCCAGTTAATTTCCGAGATAATAACCCGCATTAACAAAACCGGCAAAAACTATCTCAAATAGTTCAAAAATATCAGCCTTTTTTCTTTGCATCCATTAGTAAAAAGCTGTATTATCTGCGCCCTCGTCGAACGTGACGATTTTTTAACCGTATTTTGAATATGAGCTTCCCAATAAAGGGATTCAGTATAAATTAGCTAGGATAATTTCAATGCCAGCAGTGAAAGTGAAAGATAACGAACCCTTTGATATCGCACTACGTCGCTTTAAGCGCTCTTGCGAAAAAGCCGGAATTCTTGCCGAAGTTCGTCAACGTGAACATTATGAAAAACCAACTTCCGTACGCAAGCGTAAGAAAGCCGCAGCGGTTAAGCGTCATCTTAAGCAAGTTTCTCGCGAAACAATTAAGCGCAAGCGTCTTTACTAGTCTTAGACTAGTAATCTAAAACAGGCCGATTAAACTGATATGTCAGACTTGCTTGCACAAATAAAAGCCGATATGAAAGAGGCAATGCGCAATAAAGAAAAAGTGCGCTTAGCAGCTATTCGTATGTTGCTGGCTGCTATCAAGCAAATCGAAGTTGATCAACGGATTGAAGTCCAAGATACTGATATTCTTGTGATTTTAGACAAAATGATCAAACAGCGACGTGATTCAATCAGTCAATTTGAATCTGCTGATCGACAAGAACTGGCCGATATCGAAAAGCAAGAAATCGAAGCCCTGCAAAATTATATGCCTCAAGCATTGACCGATGCTGAGATTTCATCTTTGATCGATGCTGCTCTGAACGAAACAGGCGCTGAATCGATGCGTGATATGGGTAAGGTGATGGCAATTCTTAAGCCACAAATGCAAGGCCGCGCTGATATGGGTGCCGTTAGTGGAAAGATTAAAGCGAAATTAGGCTAAATGTCTTAAAACGCCTTTTCCACTATTCAAGGTTTCAAGCAGTGGCTCCCCAGTATTTTTACCTCATTATTCAAACAGCTTAACAAAATCCTCTTACCACAAATTGGTATCAATGCTAAACTTCTCCTCCAATTTTATTCTGTAGTTAGCACAACCTATGTCCGGTCGTATCCCTCAATCCTTTATCAATGAATTACTCGCCAGAGTGGATATTGTTGATATTATTGAGCGACGTATCAATTTAAAGAAAACCGGCAAAAACTATTCTGCTTGCTGCCCTTTTCATAATGAAAAAACCCCCTCTTTTTCAGTCAGCCCGGATAAACAGTTTTATTATTGTTTTGGCTGTGGGGTCAGTGGTAACGCCCTCACCTTTATTATGGAATACGAAGGTCAGGAATTTGTCGCGGCAATTGAAGATCTGGCCCAGACCATGGGCCTTGAGATCCCACGCGAAGCCTATGATGGACCGAAGCAAACTTTTCAAGATCATCTGTATCCCTTAATGGAGAAAGTGTCCGATTATTATCAACAACAGCTGAAAAACAATCCCAATGCAAAAAATGCCATTAATTACCTTAAAAATAGAGGATTAAGCGGCGAAATCGCTAAAAAATACGCGATTGGCTACGCTCCCGATGATTGGCAGAATTTACTTAAATTATCATCCTCTTCTAAAGATCTACAACAAGATCTGGTGGATACCGGCATGATGATCAAAAACGATAAAGGCCATACTTATGATCGCTTTCGCGATCGGATCATGTTTCCGATCCGTAATCGTCGCGGCCAGGTAATTGGTTATGGCGGTCGAATCATCGATCAAGGCGAGCCTAAATACCTGAATTCACCAGAAACAAATTTATTCCATAAAGGCCGCGAGCTTTATGGCCTGTATGAAATGCGTAAGGAGTTACGTAGTATCCAGCAGATCATTATTGTCGAAGGCTATATGGATGTGGTTGCGCTCGCCCAATTTGGAATTTATAACGCTACCGCAACTCTTGGCACCGCCACATCTAGTGAACACTTACAAACCCTGTTCCGGATATGTTCCAGAGTTGTGTTTTGTTTTGATGGCGATAAAGCGGGTAAAGCGGCCGCCATTCGCGCGTTACAAAATGCCTTGCCGCTACTTAAAGATGCGCGAGAGATCCGTATCATGTTTTTACCAGATGGTGAAGATCCCGATACCATGGTAAGAAAAATAGGTGCCGAAGAATTCAACCAGAATGTTGACGAGGCAATCACTTTATTTGATTTTTTGCTCCAATATCTAACCTCTCAAGTGGATATGAATACTTTTGAAGGCCCCGCCAGATTGGTTCATTTAGCTAAACCATTTAGTCTTGCCATAACCGACAGCATTTTAAAAACACGTTTTGACCAGCGACTTGCTTCATTGGCTGGTTTAAGTGAAAAACAACTGAATGATGCCATTCAGAAAGATCAAACAGCTCAAAAGCCAGTACGGACACCGGTTTCAGCCAGCAATACTGAAAATGCCTTGTTCGAAGTAAAACCGATAAAAATTCAGGGAAAAGCACCTTTTCGCCGCGCAATTGCACTGTTATTACAAAATCCAGATGCGCTACCTGCCGCCAAGCTGGATTGGGTTAAACAGCTGGATGAAGCTGGCGCTCGGATATTTTCACGATTATGCTCGCTGATTGATCAGAATGAGGGTATTTCAACCGGCATGTTAATCGAACACTGGCGCGATCAGGCAGAAGAAACCCACCTCAAAAAATTGGCGAACAGTGATTTAATTATCAGCCGAGAGCAAATGCCTAGCGAATTAGCCGATTTACTTAGCCGTCTCGAAAAAGAAATCATCATCGATGAATGGGATCGCTTAATTGCCAAATCAAAGCTACAACCACTTAATCAGGAAGAAAAAACCAGCTTAAAATCTTTGCAAAAGGAAATGCTAAATAGAGGTTAATTACTTGATATTAAGCCAAATCAGCCGAGCGATGAATACAGCTTCACAAAAACGGAAATTATTCAGTTTTTTTGCCCTGTAAACGATTCACTTTCTTGCTGATCTATACCTACACTGTGTATAATTGCGCGTTCCGTGTTTCGCACACGAAAATTTTAAATTTAGCAAAAGAAGTGTTTTTATACTAGAGTTTGTATAGAGAAATACATCATCTAGGAAAGTCTCTTCCCCGAATTGTAAGGTTTACCTGAATGTCAGACGAAGCACCAAAAGAAGCTCCTTCACAACAGTCTCAACTGAAATTACTGATTGCTCGCGGTAAAGAGCAAGGTTATCTAACCTATGCTGAAGTGAACGATCATTTGCCCCCCGATATCGTCGACCCTGATGCGGTAGAAGATATTATTGGCATGATTAATGACATGGGGATTCAAGTTTTTGAAATTGCCCCAGAAGCCGACGCATTGTTGATGAATGAAAATGCGGCGACCGATGAAGATGCTGCTGATGAAGCAGCTGCTGCGCTTGCCAGCGTTGAAAACGAATTAGGCCGAACCACGGATCCAGTTCGCATGTATATGCGCGAAATGGGAACCGTCGAATTGTTAACTCGGGAAGGTGAAATAGTAATCGCTAAGCGGATTGAAGAAGGTATCCGACAAGTGCTTGCTTCCATTGCCGAATACCCTGAAACAGTGAGCTCGTTATTAGACGAATATGACAGGTTCGCCGCCGAAGAAATCAAATTAACCGATATCATTACTGGCTATGCCGATAACATTGCCGAAGCCGCGCAAGCCGCCAGTCATGTTGGCTCTGAAGTCCCGGAAGAAGAGTTGGCAGATGAAGATGGTGAAGAGGATAGTGAAGAGGATAGTGAAGAAGAAGAAAACTTAGGTCCGGACCCAGAACTCGCCAAAGAAATTTTTACTGAATTACGCAAGAATTACGAAAAATCGATTGCGGCAATTAATAAATACGGCAGAAAACATAAAAATGCCATCAAGCATATCGATGCGATGAAAGAAGAATTTTTGAAATTCCGTTTATTGCCAAAAATGTTTGATAAGTTATCCAGCCGTATGCGTCGACGTATGACGAGCCTTAGAACTCAAGAAAGACTGATCATGCGTCTTTCAACCGAACAAGGCAAGATGCCTCGCAAAGATTTTATTCGTACCTTCCCTGGGAACGAAACTAATACCAACTGGATTGATTCTATTTTAGGCAAAGAAACCAATTATCATGATGATCTGGAAGAATTTGCCGAAGATATTATTCGTTGTCAAAACAAAATTGCAAAAATTGAAAGCGAAAGCAAGTTAACCGTTGTCGAAATCAAAGAAACTAATCGACGTATGTCGATTGGTGAAGCCAAGGCGCGGCGTGCAAAAAAAGAGATGGTCGAAGCAAACTTACGGCTGGTTATTTCTATCGCCAAAAAATACACCAATCGCGGATTGCAATTTCTTGATTTGATCCAGGAAGGCAATATCGGCTTAATGAAGGCGGTTGATAAATTTGAATATCGTCGCGGTTATAAGTTTTCAACCTATGCCACCTGGTGGATCAGACAGGCGATTACTCGCTCTATTGCTGATCAAGCCAGGACCATTCGTATTCCGGTTCATATGATTGAAACTATCAATAAATTAAATCGAATTTCTCGCCAAATGCTTCAGGAGATGGGACGCGAACCTCAGCCGGATGAATTGGCAATTCGCATGGAATTACCGGAAGATAAAATTCGAAAAGTCCTAAAAATTGCTAAAGAACCTATTTCGATGGAAACTCCAATTGGTGATGATGAAGATTCGCACTTAGGTGATTTTATCAAGGATGATAATCAGGATTCACCGATTGATACGGCGACTTCTCAAAGTCTTGGTGAAGCGACTAAGGAAGTATTGTCAGGTCTTACCGCTAGAGAAGCAAAAGTATTGAGAATGCGCTTTGGTATTGGAATGAATACTGATCATACGCTCGAAGAAGTCGGTAAGCAATTTGATGTCACCCGTGAGCGGATACGCCAAATTGAAGCAAAAGCATTAAGAAAACTCAGACACCCGACTCGTTCGGATCAATTAAGAAGTTTCCTGGACGAGTAATAATTAAGCTAGAAAAACTAAAAAAGCCGACTGATGTCGGCTTTTTTTATTCCTGTAGGTTGGTCTTCAGGCCAACAATAAACTCAATGGTAATTCCTACCATCCTTGTTGGCCTGAAGGCCAACCTACATTTTAGCATTTCCGTTTACACCATCTGCAAAATGGCGACGATAATACCTGTTAAAACTAAACTACTCACAATCACACCACGAACGCTAGCCATTGGGCCTTGCTTACCGATAATTGCATTGATTTCTAATAACACAACGACTGCAAGTGCTGCGTACATTGCGTTCATATGAGCCGATAAATTTCCCCAAGCGCCAAAGTGAGCTCCGGCTAGCATACAAAACGCCATTGGTCCTGAGAACAATGTGTTGGTACGAGAAGCAAGCAATGCTTTACCACCAGCAGCAGCTCCATCACCTTCTACCATGCCCAAAGCTATCTTCTGGTTAGGCCAGATAATCAACCAGACATTTAAGAACATGAAAGTACCCAGTGTAGCACCAATAACGATATAGCTATTCATTTGCCCCATCTTTTCCACTCCGTAAAGAAGGATCAGACCGGTAATAAAAGTAAACATCGCGCCCCATCTAAACCACCAAAGAGCCTCTGGCGCTAGCTTGGCTTTCGCATCGGCCAAACCTTCAGAACTCGCTGATTTAAAATAACCACCCTGGATAAAGTTGAAATAATAGAGTAATCCAATCCAGGTCATACCAAACAGTAGATGCCCCCAACGTGCCAACATATTAATTATATATTCGATTTCCATCCCCAACTCCTATTCATAGTTTTATTAATGTTTTTTAATATTTGCTGTTTTAAGTTTCTAACAACATCAGTATTTGTGGTGAAGGCCAAAATAGCTAATGAATCGACGAGTGAGTTTTCATTGACAGATATGAAAGTCAAACATAAACCCCTGATTATTTTATGGGTTTATGAGTGTTCAAAGGGCCTTCAGAGCAAGACTATAAAGGAATTGAGGGGAAATTGCGAGCAGTTGTAGCTCATACTCATGGATAAAAAGATATAAGCCAGATCAAGTTTTGCTCGATTAGATTACTGCCTACATTGGCTTTTTGGTACGGCAGATATAATGTCGGTCACACCTTTATCAACCCCCATTAAATAACAATTACCATCTTTGCCAAACTGATACCATTGAACATTCGTTGCCCTGCTGTCAGCTTGTTGAGATTCA
This sequence comes from Kangiellaceae bacterium, assembly GCA_030590405.1. Taxonomy (GTDB): domain Bacteria; phylum Pseudomonadota; class Gammaproteobacteria; order Enterobacterales; family Kangiellaceae. Next base: position 9,159 of record JAUUYO010000019.1, on the reverse strand, counting down.
TCGATACTATAGCCATCAACAAGCTCGTTTTGAGATGACTTTTGAGCTTGGCTATTATTTGCTTGAGGATTATTTATTCGCTCTACCTTTTGTCTGGCTTGTTCATTTTTTGAATCAGCTATAATGGTTCCGATAATTCCACCAACAATTAAACCACCAATAACTCCCGCTGCGGAGCTGTGCCCATGAACGCCAACAGAAACATGTCCGCGATGGCCATAACCATGACCATAGCCACTAGAAACACGGCTTGAGCAACCTGATATGGCGATCAAAAATGGAATAATGAGTATACTGTGAGGGAATTTCATTAGTTTGCTCTATTGGCGAGTGATAGTAACTAGTATAACAAACGAAGATTAATCCAGACTGAACAGGGACTATCTATCAATTAAACTCTATCTTCCAGAGAAAGCGCCTGCATCAGACAGATAATTACTGACTTTTACAAACTCTTCTAAACTGATTTTTTCTGGTCTCAAGGTTGGATTAATAGCCAATTTTTCCAGCGAATCTGTGTCGATCCGATTTTTCCAGACATTTCTCAAGGTTTTACGCCTTTGGTTAAATGCCTCGGTCACAATAGCAGAAAAAAGACCAGGATCTTTGATATCCAGCTTTTCTTTGCGCGGCGCTAAATAAACAATCGCTGATTCGACCTTTGGTGCCGGGGTAAAGGATTCCGGTGGAACCAGAAATAACATCTGAGTATCACAAACACTCTGGGTCATCACACTTAACCGTCCATACACTTTGCTACCAGGTTTTGCCGCCATTCTTAATACCACTTCCTTTTGCAACATAAAATGCATATCTTTAATCTGGTCTAAATATTTAAACAGGTGAAACAAAATGGGAGTAGAAATATTATAGGGTAAATTACCCACCACTCTAAGAGGTCCTTTCTCGGCAAACTGGCGATAATCGACCTTTAACGCGTCGGTTTGCATAATATTTAATTCACCCAAACCATCGCAGTTAAATTTAAGTTTAGGGATAATATCTCTGTCTAGTTCAATCACATTAATGCTTTTTGTGATAACTAACAGTTGTTTGGTGATCGCGCCTAGTCCAGGCCCGATCTCGATAATATTATCCTCAGGTTGAACTCGAATGCTATGAACGATGCGGTCAATAATACCCATATCATGTAAAAAATTTTGGCCAAATCGTTTTTTCGCTCGATGAGTCGAAGGATCGAAAGTTTTCATTGAGGTAATTTACCTTTGGCTAGTTGGATCGCATAATTGATGGCGTAGTTTAAACTGCTCGGCGATGCAATTCTTTCGGCAGCAATATCCAGAGCAGTGCCATGGTCAACCGAAGTACGAATATAGGGTAATCCCAGGGTGATATTAGCACATTGACCAAAACCCATGGCTTTAACCACTGGCAACCCTTGGTCGTGATACATCGCTAAAAACACATCAAACATTTCTCTTTTGTTCAAAGTAAACAGACTGTCCGAAGGAAATGGTCCTTCTACCGCGATCCCTGAGTGTTGTAATTTTGTGATTGCCGGAGCAATGACTTCGCAATCTTCCAGGCCTAACAGTCCATCTTCTCCCGCATGTGGGTTTAGCCCACATACCGCAATTTTTGGCTGAGGCAAATCAAACTGAACAAAACTCTGGTGAATAATTTCAACGATCTGCTCAAGTAGTTCTTGAGTAATGGTATCGCTCACCTGAGACAAGGGGATATGAGTAGTTGCCAACGCCATTCTTAACTGGTTGGTGGCTAACATCATCACCACTTTAGCGACTTTCGCCTGTTCCGCAAAAAATTCGGTATGGCCAAGAAAGTCCGAGTTAACCTGATTAAGCACTGCTTTATGTACCGGCGCAGTCACGATCGCATCAACACTTTTATTTAAAGCCAACTCCCCAGCCCTGGATAACATCTTTAAAATGGCAGAAGCGTTTTCCGGTTGAAGTTGACCTGCGATAACATCGGCTGGAAGTTGAATATTTTCAAAACGCAAACAGCCTTTGCGATGCTGTTCAGGTTGTTTGCTCCAATCAATTGGGAGTAGTTGTAACGGCAGGGATAAATTATCAGCCACCCGATTGAGCAAAGATTGATTAGCTAAAACGACTATTTCGGCATTAAAATCCTGCTGGGCTATTTTAACTAAAAGCTCAGGGCCAATACCTGAGGCTTCGCCCATCGTTACAAGAATACGTGGAAGGTTTTGACTCATAACTGACCAGTGTTTACTGCGACTAGCTTAAAATACGAAAGCCTTAAAATACAGGTTTCACTACTCTGCATCGATAATTTTAATATGTGCTTTGTGCTTCAGCTCACTCAGCCAGGTCAGAGACTCTTCTTCAAATTTACGATTGGATAAAATTTGGTAAGCGCGCTCTCGCTTTTTTTCTTCTGTTTGATCCTGATCTCTGCGGCCTAACACTTCAATTAAGTGCCAACCAAACTGAGTTTTGACCGGCTGACTTAATTGATTGATTTCCAGTTTATCCATCGCTTCACTGAACTCAGGGACAAAAGTACCTGGAGCAACCCAATTCATATCCCCGCCTTGAGTCGCGTTGGATTTATCGTCAGAGATCTCTAACGCCAGCTCTTCAAATTTTTCGCCTGCGACGATCCGGTCACGAGCCAATTTAAGTTTATCCAGGGCTTGTTGAACGGTGGTAATCGCATCAGGGCTCACCAATATATGGCGTACATGGGTTTGCACCACCATCTGGGATTCAAAACCACCCTTTTTCTCTTTTAAATAAAGAATGTGTAAACCACTAGCACTGCGCAGCGGTTCGCTAATATCACTCACCGCCATATTTTTTACCGTACCGGAAAATAATGATGGTAGTTGGGTAAGACTTCTCCAGCCCATGTCGCCCCCTTCTAAAGATTTTGGACCATTAGAAAAAGCAATCGCAAATTCTTCAAAATTGGACCCGCCACGCAAAGCGTCCACCAGTTTTTTAGCTTTATCTCGTTGTACCGTGATTTCTTCTGGGGTCGCACTCTCCGCCAAAGCTAACAGAATGTGACCTAAATGATACTGAGTTCTGGTCTCTCCTTCTTTATCCATTTGCGCCACAATATTATCAATTTCTTTTTCACTGACTTGAATGCGCCTCTGTACCATGCCATTCACCACCCGACTGATCATTATTTCGTTGCGCATGTCTTCCCGAAAAATGGCCCAGGCAGTACCCTCTCGTTCCAGTTTTTGTTTAAACTGATCGACAGATAAATTGGCACCTGATGCAACCTTTTCGAGGGTCGCGGTCAAGGTACGGTCATCCACCCTCACTCCAACCCGCTTGGCGGTTTGGAGTTGAAGTGATTCAATAATCAGTCTTTCAAGAACTTGCTTACGCAAAATTTTGAGTGAAGGTACGGTCTGCTTTCTTGCTTTAATTTGGCTAACAATGGAATTAGCCCGTCGGACTAATTCACTTTCAAGGACCACATTTTCATCAACAATAGCGATGATTCTGTCGAACATCTCTGGCTCAGCTTTCAGACCAAAGGTACCAAAAACTAAAATAAGACTGAGGGAACTGCTTAATATTTTTTTCATAAATTAACCAAATTAAAACTTTATTAAATATAACGATTAGTAAAATAACGATCATAAAACAACCGTCTAAAAAACATCTGTCTAAAGCCCATTTACCTAAAAACGGGTTCGATATCCTCGAATACTGTTTTTCAATAGCTGGGAAACACTCTTTTGACCTGGGCTACCAAGCCCTTTAAACACAAACTGCAATTGAATTCCGCTGTTAAATTGCTCATCTTGCCCAGCTATCAAACTACCAACCAGCGGATTACCGGCCGCGTCCAGCCGCACGTCCAGATAGCGGCGAGAGACAATACTAACGCCCCAACAACAAGACTCATACTCAACCCCAAATAAGCTTTCTGAGGTTCGGCCCAACTGAAGATCATTGTACCATCTTCCGACCAAACGCCACTCGTCATTTATCGGCCAGGCAAAGGATAAATCGATTTCCTCGTTAGAAAAACCGTCTTTATCACGAACTCTGTGAGATAAGTTGACAATATGATCTTGCAGGGGTTCAAATTTTATCTGCGATCGCGCTAAAACTGTTCCTCTAGTCGTATTATCTGGCAGTTTTTCATCACTCCACTCGATAAAGCCGGAAACTTCAAGGCTCTGGCTTGCACGATAACTTAATTCCATCAACCAGGGAGAGGAATTATCGGTTTCAGTCAAGACTGATGGTGATAATTGTACCTGTCGATCCTCAAAATAGAATTTTCGACCAAGCGACAAGCCTAATATTTGCTCACCGGTATCGTCTTTAACAAAGCGATTGGTCAGCGCTAAAGCGATATGGTTGGTGTCTCCTACTCGATCAATACCGGCAAATCGGTTCGCTTGCCATAGTTGATAAAAGGAAAAATCAGGCATACGACTATCAAAGTTATTGATTTCAACCTGTTCTCGATGGGGAATGTAGGCATAAAAAAGTCTCGGCTCAAAACTATGGGTGACCGGCTTGTCATCCCATTGAGTCGCTCGATCGAAGAAAAGTCCACTGTCCAGGCTAAATATTGGCAAACTTCGATCGATCTCTAAAGTCTCGCCGGCTTGCAGACTGTCTTGTTGAACTTGTCGATAACGGGTCATTTGATAGCTTAGTTTCGGCTTCAACCATGCATAGGGATTTTGCATTGGATAACTTAACGAAGGGTGTAAATTGAGCCGTGAACCTTCTATCTGGCTCTCATTAGTGTGAGCAAAGCGAGTAAAATCACTTTCAAACTGCCAGCGTAAACCACTGCTAAGCTGATAATAATCGGCACTGGAAACCAGGCTTGGCAGTATTCGATAGGGTTCATTGCCAACCAGAGACTGGGTAGATTCCGCCAACAAAGAGACCAACCAAATGTCATCTTGAAAACTAATGCCTGCCTGACTTAATATTTGTGATTGGCTACTGGTCGTATTGGGGCTAATAAAACTGGTACCTAAATCTCGAAAGTAATCCCGGTCACTCACTTTGCTGGCATTTATTGATGCCGACCAATTTTCATTAAAATAAGTTTCGTTGGTAAACGAAATCGCCCAACGATCTTCGTTCAGTCCATAGAGTCCATCTGCCAGTGACGGATCACGACTTAATAAATTTGCCGTCAAACGATCATCTTGCAAAAATTCAAATGATAATTCGTTCATAGTCGTTCGACTCAAAAATCGAAGCTCAGTCCCAAGTTGATTACCCCGATTTTCAATCTTTCTCGGCCGGAAAGTCGCATCCGCTTGCTCTGCAATGTTCCAATAAATGGGCAAAGATATATCGATACCATTTCGCTCACCATTACTCACCGCAGGCATCAACATGCCCGATTTTCTTTGATTATTAATTGGGAAATTGAGATAAGGAAAATAAAAAACAGGTATACCTTGGACTTTTAACCACATCCCCCAAGCTTCTCCCCAGCCAGCTTCCTGGTCAAGCTGTAGCTCGTTGGCAGAAAAACGCCAACTCTCATCATTAACCGGGCAAGTACTAAAAGTTAAATCGTTTAAAGTCGCGACTCGATTTTCATCAAATGTAATCGAATCAGCTTCACCATTGGCATTATTGATAAAAAAATGGAATTTTACATCGCTCAGTTGCGAAGTTCCCAACTTTTGATCCGCTTCAAACTTTTTAGCTCGTAACAACGAATCCTGACTTTCGACCGAAACATGGCCGGTCGCGGAAATGGTTTGAGCGATATTATCAGTCACTAACTCATCAGCTTTTAATAAAGACGCTTCAGTGGCCATAGTGACATGACCTTCCAAACGAGTTCTTATTTCACTATTTTCTGGAACTCTATCGGCTGATAACACAACCTCACCACTTTTGGAGTCTCCTGTGTCCTTGGTATCCCTTTTGTCAGAGGCTAAACTAAAATCTAAACTGGCTGGCAGATTGGTACGGGTTGATGGCTCCGTTCGGTTTGGGCAAGAATCAAAAACCGATAGATCAATTTTATTCAGCTCGTCTAATTCAAAACGTGACTGAAACAGCTGACTTTGTTGTTCATCCGTCATTTCAGCAACAGGTTCTGACTCATCAGCAGTAGGCTCAGACCCAAGCTCTGAAGCACTGGCACTTCCAACAACCATCCAACTCGCTACAGCAGCAATCGATAATCGTTTGCAGTCAAATTTTAAAGTTGCTACTTTACTCAATGGGTTTGCTCGGCTGGACAGGCTAAAAGGCGTATGATACTAGAAATTAGAATAAGTTTATAACTATTAGTTAGATAGCCTGAATTTTGTTGCTATTAGTGCGCCAAATGGCCAATAATCCATCTATACCTGTTTATAGATTAAGATGTAGCAAGCTATGCCCTACCAAACCGATGATGTTCGCATAAAACAAATCAAAGAATTATTACCACCTATCGCTTTGTTAGAGCGGTTTCCAGCAACGGCCACTGCTACAAAAACGGTTTATAATGGACGAAAAGCGATCCATAACATTCTTAACGGTCAAGACTCTCGTTTACTGGTTATTATCGGCCCCTGTTCAATACATGATCCTGAGGCAGCGTTAGCCTATGCTGATAAACTCTTGGCGCTTAGAGAAAAATATAAAGATAAGCTGGAAATTATCATGCGAGTCTATTTTGAAAAACCCAGAACCACTGTCGGCTGGAAAGGCTTAATCAACGATCCTTATATGGATAATAGTTGTCGAATTAACGAAGGTCTCAGGCTCGCCCGCAAATTATTGGTAGATATTAATGATAAGGGCTTGCCCACCGCAGGCGAATATCTGGATATGATTACCCCCCAGTATATTGCCGACTTAATGTGTTGGGGGGCAATCGGCGCGCGCACTACTGAATCTCAAGTTCATCGAGAATTAGCTTCGGGTCTTTCTTGTCCGGTAGGCTTTAAAAATGGCACCGATGGCAATATTAAAGTCGCAATTGACGCTGTGGGTGCAGCGAGTCGTCCTCATCATTTTCTATCAGTGACTAAATTTGGACATTCTGCGATTGTTGAAACAGCTGGTAACAATGATTGTCACGTTATTTTAAGAGGTGGAAAAACACCTAACTATGATGCAGAAAATATTGCTGAGGTGACTAGTACATTAGAAAAATCTGGCGTTAATAAAAAAATCATGGTGGACTTTAGCCATGCCAACAGCAGCAAACAGTTTAAACGTCAGTTAATCGTTTGTGATGATATTTGTGACCAGATTCAAAGCGGCAATCAAGATATTTTTGGCGTGATGGTCGAAAGTTTTTTGCAGGAAGGTAATCAAAAATTGGTTAATGGAAAGGCTGAAAATTTTGGGCAGAGCATAACCGATGCTTGTATTGGCTGGGATGATACTGAGAGCTTATTAGAAAAATTGTCTCAAGTTCATTTATAAAAAGGCAAACACTCCCTATGCTTGCCTTATGATAAATAATGTTTTGTTGTGATTATCACAACAAAACATCCTCAAGATTCTCAACACCAAGCTTAATCATCAACAAACGATCAACTCCTAACGCCACCCCGGCGCAATCAGGCAACCCTTGATTCAAAGACTGAATAAACCCATCATCAATCTCAATTGGTGGATAATCTAATTCACGACGAATATCATTATCCTGCTTAAATCGTTGTAACTGTTGCTTCGCATCAGTCAACTCATTGAATCCATTAGCCAGCTCCATTCCGTTCAAATAAACCTCAAACCGATCGGCGGTGGTCAATCCGTTTTCACATCGCGTTTTAGCCAGGCTCGCCTGACTGACAGGAAAACTATGCACCACGGTAATTTTATCTGGGTCAAAATTCGCTTCAATTTTTTCTGAAAACAATAAGGTTAAGTAGTTATCGAATAATAGCTCTTGCGGAATATCGCCAAGTAATTCTCGGGCGGTTTGACTGAGTTTTTCGAAGGATATATTAAAAGGGTCGATCGAAAGATTTGATAAAAAAACCTCTTGATAACTCATTATTTGAATTTTTTTTTCGCCAATAATTTGTTGGACAAACTGACAAACTTCATCCATTAACTGAAAGTGATCAAAGCCAGTTCGATACCATTCCAGCATTGTAAATTCACTGGCATGGATCACGCTTTTTTCATCCGCACGAAACATTTTTCCGAGTTGAAAAATATCACCAGAGCCTGCGCAAAGTAATTTTTTCATCGCGTATTCTGGAGAGGTTTGCAAATAACCCTGATGTTTGCCAGAAGGTGAGCTAACTGAAAAGGCAGCCATATAAGGATCAGTCACAGTGAATTTTCGCAGCAATGGCGTATCCACTTCTAAGACATTTCGCTGGGCAAAGAACTTTCGAATTTTGGCGAAGATTTTATTCCTGTGAGTTATCTTATTTTGTATTAGAGCCATTGATAACCGCAATACATTCGACTTCAGTTGATTGACTAATGAGATTAACTGAAAAATAAGCGAACAAACACCAAAAGAGATTGTATTTCATAAATTAAATTCCCCAGGTTGGTATCTCACATCAAGAAACGTTAGGCACGGGAAACATATTCACCATTGCGAGTATCCACTTTGATTTTTTCACCTATTTGCACAAACAAAGGAACTCTCACCACCGCGCCAGAGGCTAAAGTCGCAGGTTTTCCACCACTGCCCGAGGTATCACCTTTTAGTCCGGGGTCAGTTTCTACCACTTCCTGAACCACAAAATTAGGCGGTGTCACTAAAATAGGCGTACCGTTAAACAGCGTCAACATGCAGGAGTCTTGCTCGGTCAACCATTTGACATTATCACCAACCGCCTTAGCATCAGCCGCAACCTGCTCAAAAGAGGCTGAATCCATAAAGTGCCAAAACTCGCCATCGGAATAAAGATACTCCATATCGGTTTCCATCACATCCGCCGCTTCAAAACTTTCACCGGATTTAAAGGTTTTTTCGACGATTCGTCCGGTCAATAAAAATAGTACTTTAGTCTTTGCAAAAGCTTGTCCTTTGCCTGGACGTACGAAATTATTTTCGACGATGGATACTGGCTCACCATCAAGCATAAATTTAAGACCAGAACTAAAATCATTTGTGCTGTAAGATGCCATTAACCTACTCTCTTTTTAAACTGTTTTAGCTTTGAATAAACTGTTTTGACTTTTGGAATACTAGTGCCATGAAAAATTCAGCGACAATAATACCTGTTTC
>JAUUYO010000222.1 GCA_030590405.1 Kangiellaceae bacterium | reverse complement strand
CGTTTAAGCGAAAGAAAAACTAAAAAGAATGACGTAGAGACGCAAAGTTTTTTTGCCAAAAGGCAATTTTTTGAACCAGCAAATCGATTTTGGGTGAGTTAAGAACTCTAAATAGGGATTTGGGTATTAAATGCTACTTGTTTGAGTGTCAAAAGGCGCTATGATTGGACTTAGTATTGTAGAGCAGAGATCGAGTAAGAGGTGGCCTGAATGTCAGAACAAATCAAACATAAACCAGACAGCGCTGATGGTGGCAAGCAATATCATTCATTCGAGGAATTTTGGCCTTATTATCTTGGCGAGCATAAGCTGATCATTTGCCGGGCACTGCATTATATTGGCACCGTAGCATCGGCAGTTTTATTAACAGGCTTAATTGTGGCTCAGCAATGGGCCTGGTTACCTTTGGTTTTAGTAGCTGGTTATGGCCCTGCCTGGATAGGCCATTTTTTTATCGAAAAAAACCGCCCCGCCACTTTTACTTACCCCTGGTGGTCATTACTGGGAGACTACAAGATGTTTTACATGGCAATCAAGGGTGAATTAAGAGCAGAATTGAGTCGCTTGTTTGGAGCGCAAGCAAAAAAACGGGGCTAGTTTTTACGCTCTTTTATCCAGCCAAATTCAATAACCCAATACTTTCAGTAAAACCAAATACTAAGGGATCAAGGTATATCCATCAGCCTGTAACATGGTTGAAATGGTCATCGCCGACAAAGCTAAATTAACTTGAGGCGCTAAATCGATTTTTTTACCCTTTTGAAAATAAAGGCTTTGACCACACAGGTAAAATTTGACCCCTTTGGCATGCAACTTCTCGACTAAATCCAGACTGGGATTATCATCAAGAAACTTCTCCTGGTAAGCTTGCTGGGTAAACACATCTCGGGTCGCACTGCCGTGAAGGACCACAGCGATATCCATATCTTGCAGCTTAACACCATTCATCGCATGCATATTGATAAACCGGGCAACACTTTCAATTCTCCGATTAAGATTAAAGTTATTTTCTGCGCCCTGTGAAATATCGAACAAAACCTTGTATTTGAAACCTTTGATCAGCGTAACATCACTCTGTTCCACTTTAAAGACTGGTCCATATTCAGTAAACACCGGTCCTTTAGTTGACTTAAGTGAGCCTGCGCAAATAGCTGGAGAAGCCCAACAAACGATTAATAAAAAGATGGCGGTAGTCAGTTTGTACATGGATAATTTCCTTGTGTGAGATAATGGAAACAACCGTTTTAACCAAGAGGTTATAAAGCTGTTGATCCACGCCTTTGTTGTGTAATGAGGTGGTCCAACCTCGCATATCGAGTCGAGGTGATTTAACGGGATTCCTTTAAGTCAAAAATAACATAAAGAGACGGATATGGAAATTAATAGTCAGTTTTGTGATCTGCGGCATGACGCCATTAATGGCGATCGAAACCGGTTATTTTGGCCATAAAAAACTCAACTATGCACTTACCACTACCTTTCTAGCCGTTTTTATTTCACAGTGACTCAATCAATCAACATTACCCATGTGTAAAATAAAGATGGGTAAAGTATTGTGGCAGCTAAGGATGAAATTTTTCGCGATCTGTTTTTGTCTGTTACCGGTGACTCGAAGTTAGCAGGCATTCAATATATCTGAAAAAGCTTAACTATGCGGATGAAAAAAACTATCGAAATAGTTATTATGAGTTTCAATGTCACGGGCTGAATTGTCAGTCAATGGAGGTGACTTTGATTTTTGCCAGCTAGGAAAAAACAGATTTGATTGTGGTTAAATCATTAAGTGGGTTACCGGCAAGTGAAACGATGTTTTCGGATAAAGGGGCAACGCTGCAGTGCAAAGGCAGTCAGCCTCTCCATGAACCGAAGCTGGTATAGTTCAAAAATCTAAACTTAGTAAATTACTAGGTTATTAAGGATATTAAGCCTTTGGTAAATTGGATAATTGAACTTGCAAAAAACGCATAACCAAACGCACAAAAACAAGAATCACTCGCAAAATCGCTCGTGTTTTTCGTCTTTGCTCGGTGTTAAACGCATGATAGAGATAAACAAAACATGGCGGTAGAAAATCAATATCAGAATTTACTTAGATCTAAGGTTATATCAGCAATGCCGCAAGCTAATGCTACAGCAGGTTTTTCTCATCAAGGAGTAAAAGGCACTGTACTGGAACTGCTAATTGGGCAGTTTTTTGAACCATTACTGATTGCTTCAAACAAATAATTTTTTAATACCTTCTGCAAAATGTATTAATTTTTCTTTAAAAGTTTGCTTAAAACTAATATCAATTCCACTAAAGATTGCGACGCCTTCAATGATAACCGTTGGCGCGCTTGAACTTGCCATTGAAGGCGCTTTGTTGTCAACCCCACCAAATATACAGAAAGTATTAGAAACAACTTTTATATCTTCCGGCACAAAAATATCGGTACCACTGAATAAACTGAACATTCTAATGCGAAGTGTTTTATGACTAAAATGAGCCTCTGAAAGGTCAATATCTGAACCACTAAAAAGAGAAAATATTCGAATTTCTTTGGGAACATTCCAGGCGCCAGTTCTGTCACTGCCACTAAAGATTTGAACAATATATTCGAGATTTTTTGCCTCGCCGATATCTTGCTCTGGTCCCATTTCTTGTTGTTTTTGTTCGATGAATTGTTGGTCGACTTTTAATTCGAGGTCTTCGGTTAGTTTAAGAAGGGTTTGATGTTCGTCTGTTTCCATAGCTTGATCTAATCGGCGCTCGAACGCTTCTAAGGATATTTCACCGTGACTGTAGTTCATGGTTAACTGGTCAATCACTTCTTCTCGCACTTTTTCGATGGGTCTATCTTCTGTGATCACGGGCATTGTGTTCTCCTTGTGCTTTTTTCTGATTGATATTGCTAAACTGCTATTGTTGGCTTTTTAGCCAAATTTTGATTCAGACAATATAGCAATTTATGTGCCTACTTTTATATTGATTGATAATCAATGAGTTACAATATTTGCTTGGTTCAGAAAATATATTTTTAACCCTTTATTAGTCAGTTTTACTATTTTAAGCTCTGCCCGCAGTATCAGGATAGCGATCGGGGCAGTTTTTTAGTTTGGGCAATTATATAATATCTACTGAGTCGGTTTTCTAAATCTCAAAGTCATACGAGTTGATTCACCGACTGCTTGATATTGCTCTATCATTTTTTTATCTTTGTTGCTCGTTGCAAAAGCTGGAGGCAATCGCCAGACAATATCTTTTTCAGTGGGTTGATCTTTTGGATTAATGTTGATGTCGCTAGAGTCAACAAATTCAAACCCTGCTTTTTCCATCCTGGCGATGAGAAATGACTTTTTAAGATAACCTCTTGAGCCATTTGCCCATTCATCCGAGGCTGATTCCGGTGCCATATGCTGAACCACTCCGACAATACCGCCGGGCTTTAATGCAGTATAGGTATCTTTTAAGGCGGCGGTTAAGTAACCACCATCCTTCTCGAATCGAGCTAAATTATGCAGGGCTCTGATAAAAACCACCGCATCAGCTTTGCCTTCAACCATTTTTGGCATCGAGCCAAATTGAAAAGCTTTCACACTCGCGCTGTCATTTGTCCGCCAACTTTTTGCATCGGCACTCCAATCTTTTACCCATGTTTTTTTAGCATCGAGATCTTTTTGATTAAAGAAACCAAATTTTGGGTACATGTCCATCGCGTAGTCGGCACCAACCAAATTACCACGATGGCCTAAATAAGGCAGCAGCACTTTGCTATACCAGCCGCCGCCAGGAAGTGCTTCAACCACCGTCATTCCCGGTTTTATGCCAAAGAAATCTAATGTTTGTTGTGGGTGGCGAGCGTCATATCGAGCTTTGGTTTTTTCTGGCATTGCTGCAAGAATGCTGGAGAGTGATTGAGTGGTTTGTTTACTGGCTAATTTTCTTGGAACTGTTTCATGTGCATAAAGCTGGGTCGTTGCAAGGCTCATTGCTACTGCAACACTAATTGATAGAAGTGATTTTTTCATGGAGATCTCCTTTATTGTCGATTTTTATCAATTGGGAATTATTGCATAACTTGAGCTGTTGGTCAGAGCTTGCTTGGTTTAGACGGGGATCTTATGTAACAAGAGGTGTAGAATATTTTATATCATATGTCCCTCTGATGGCGTTTGATCAAATAATTTGAGTTTGACCCTAAAGCATCTATTCAGGGTCAAATTTGCCGCTATTTTTTCCCCATTGCCCGCTGGCCTTCCTCTAAGAGTAGGTCACTGAATATTTTCCATTGGCCATTTTCTTGGATAACTCGTATTAGTTCTCGGGCATTATCTTTTTCGCTATATTCTGATTGAAATATGTAGGCGATCTATTTCGCACATGGTTGTGATCAATTGACCATAAGTTACGAATTTTGTGTGAAAGGTATTTTTTGCCTTCTTTCAGGCCAGGTTGTAGATGGAGTTCAGAGTAACAGAGAACTGTTGTTAGGAAATGGTTAAGGCCTCATTTTTTAATGATAACTGCTGGATTACAATAGTTTGTTTTGATATGGTAGCCAAGCTTAAATAGCTTATAAACCTATACGGACAGGCTTTTACTATGGAACAAAGAGAAGTATTTGAAGTGCAGCCTCACGAGCTTCTGATGGGGTTGGCGGATGTCATTCGGGAGACGCAAAAATCTATCGGCTATTTTGAAGTGAAAAAGTTGCCAAAACACATCTCGACAAAGCAATTGACGAAACAATCAAGAGAGAGAAAAAAGTTCTTACCGAAGCAGAGATAGTAGGTTTGGCATCGCGTCTATATATCAAAATTATGTGCCGGACAACGATAAATGGACTATCACTTTTGTCCAAATACTATTCAAGTGCTCGAAAAATGTCGAGGCAAGAGCTCTTAAGTGAAAAGCATAAGCCTTCAAGGTTGGGGCGTCATAAAAAATATGTAACAGGCCACCGTCCAATAAATGTTTCAGCTCACGCTATAGTAAGTGGTACTCACCCGACCGCGAAGGCGGCTAGGGTAATTTTAGCACGTTGGAAAATTAGAATTGATGACCCTGATAATGGTGTTTTTTTACCAAGGGATTCACGCTATATACCCCCCTGAATCTCATTATAGAAAAAACTAAAATCAAGGAAGCCTTGGCTGTATAATGGTTTGCAACCAAACAGACCACCACCCAATGGGTGCAACAACTCAAGGCTTATGAATATTTTACCTTATAAACT
>JAUUYO010000191.1 GCA_030590405.1 Kangiellaceae bacterium | reverse complement strand
TTAAGGTGGCACCTGAGATGATAAAGTCACCACGGATCCAGATAGCCAGATCTTCACCGACCACCGGAATGGCACTAAATAGATTGATAATGACCTGAGCGCCCCAGTAAGACATATTGCCCCATGGAAGCAAATAGCCCATAAAACCTTCGGCCATTAACAATACAAAAATAATCATACCAAAGATCCAGACAAGCTCTCTTGGCTTTCTAAATGAACCGTAGATTAAACCACGGAACATATGTAAATAGACGACCACAAAAAATGCGGAAGCGCCGGTAGCATGCATGCCAAGTAACAAGTGTCCCCATTCAACATCACGACGAATAAATTCGATCGATGCAAACGCGCCTTCCGCAGTGGGAGTATAGTTCATAGTGAGCCAGATACCTGTCAAAATCTGATTGACCAGTACCAACATGGCTAAAGAACCGAAGAAATACCAGAAGTTAAAGTTTTTAGGCGCGTAGTATTGAGCTAAATGCTCGTTCCAAACTTTGGTGGCTGGAAAACGATCATCAATCCACACCATAAATTGAGCCATGATACCCATTATACTTCTCCCTCTATTTGATCTTCGCCAATAAGAATTTTATTGTCTGCGAGGTATCTATATGGTGGTACAACGAGGTTAGTTGATGCAGGAGAGCCATTGAAAACTCGGCCAGCTAAATCAAATTTGGAACCATGACAAGGACAGAAGAAACCGCCACCCCAGGAAACTTCGGTTTCCTTTTTATGTTGAGGTACACAACCTAAGTGAGTACAAATACCAACGATGACCGCAATTTCAGGACGAATTGAACGAGTAGCTTTGTCAACGTAGGCTGGCTGTTGAGTTTCGATGGCAGAATCAGCATCTTTAAGTTCACCACCATTTCCAGCCAGAGAGGTAAGGGTTTTCTCATCACGCCTAACCACAAAAACAGGCTTACCACGCCACTTAACTTTCACCATTTGGCCAACTTCAACTTTATCTAAATTGAACTCAACGGGCGCACCGCCTGCTTTGGCTTTTTCACTCGGATTCCAGGAACCTAGAAAAGGTACTGCAATAAATCCAGCACCTACCGCCCCCACTCCAGCAGTCGCCAAAGTCAGAAAACGGCGTTTGCCTAAATCTACACCATCATTACTCATTCGGAAAATCTCCCCATCGACCGGTCAGATATTAGTCGTTCTATTATTAACAATTATTTTGTTGTGAAATTTGTACCCAAACAGTGATTTTTGGGGTTTAGTTTTATTAGAAATTCAGCGGCCCAAGCCTTTCAAACAGGTATTTTTGACCAGTTCATTGTAATTTCCGGCCAGATTTTAATGAAATACTATGTCATTTACAAGGAAATGCCAGTTTTTGTTTATATCCTGTTGATTTTTAAAGTGATTTAGTTTTATTTATTTTCCTATATATTGCTTAATATTGATGTTTTGTGAATTCAAACTGTTTACCTCTAAATTGACCTTGCTCATACAGGTTGAATTGACAGGTTATTACCATCCTTAGATATGTTATTAATATGGTTTTTACAGAATAACATTAGGGGCTGTTAACTGTAGGCCTGTTGACCTATAGATCTATTGAACTATAGGTCTGTTGAACTATGAAAGATCAACAGACCTTGATGACGTGCTAAACTTAAACAAATAGCTCACCTCTACCAGTTTTAGGGCCATTTGGTTTGATTTAGAAGATGAACAGACAAAATAGCACTTACCGCATCGATATCAATTGCGACCTTGGTGAAGGTGAAACATTGTCGGACTGTAAAAAAGACGCAATGTTAATGCCTTACATTTCAAGCTGTAATATTGCCTGTGGTGGTCACGCCGGTAACGAGTTGACCATTGCAACATCCCTTTCCAACGCTATCACATATCAATTAAAAGTGGGCGCTCACCCTGGCTATCCGGATAAACCTAATTTTGGCCGTATTTCACTTTCGCTCTCTACAAAGGAATTAAAGCAATCCTTGAAACAACAAATTGATCTAATCTTAAAAATAGCGACCCAGCAGAATATTCAACTTCATCATATTAAATTTCATGGAGCGCTTTATAATGATATTGAAGCCAACTGTCAGTTGGCAGAAGAACTCGCAACTTTTTGCAAACAAGATTATCCATCAATGAAACTACTCGGGCTAGCCAATGGGAATTTAAAAGCAGCCTGCAAAAAACTTGACCTCGATTTTATTGCAGAAGGATTTATGGATCGCGCTTATTTATCCAATGGAAAATTAACGCCCAGAGGTATAAAAGGATCAGTATTGGAGAATGAAAATGAAGTTATTGAGCAAGCTCTCTCTCTTGCTACTCATCAAGCGGTTAAAACAATCGACCAAAAAATTATCGATACTAAGGTTGACAGTGTTTGTTTACACGGCGATAACCCGAACGCTCTGACAATCGTTAAGTCTATTTACCGAGCAATGCCAGAATCTGGTGTGCAGATCAAATGAATGTCGCTGATAGCTGTTCGTTTTCATACAAAATAGTCGATAATGGCGACGCAGCCCTGACTATTATTTTTGATGAGCCATCCAGCGAAATTTTGACTCGAAAAATTGTAACCGTCCAACAGAAAATAAAAGACTCTTCTGGAGATGATTTCCTTGATATCATTCCAGCTTACCAAAGTATCACTATATTGTTCGACCTGTTAAAAATATCTAAAGACAATCTGAAAAAAAAGCTGTCGGATATTTTGAATCAATCGATTGAGCCATCGAACTATCAATCAAAGTTATTAGAAATACCGGTTTGTTATGAATCTGAATATGCTCTGGATTTATCTGAACTTGCCAGGCACTGCCAAATGTCTGAGCGGCAAGTCATCGCAACACATACTAGTGAAATGTATCTAGTGCATATGCTTGGTTTCTTGCCTGGTTTCTTATACTTAGGAGGGCTGTCATCTAGACTTTATTGTCCTCGAAAAAACAACCCCACGGCAAGAATACCGGCTGGCTCGGTAGGGATAGGAGGCGAACAAACTGGCATTTATCCCGTTGAGAGTCCAGGTGGCTGGCATATCATCGGATGCACCCCAACCCCCATGTTTGACCCAACAAGAGATAACCCCGCGATTGCATCGCCATTAGACAGGGTTAAATTTATAGCCATTGGACAATCAGAATTTCTCAAACTGCAAAAAAAGTATGAAGAGACAACTCAATGAGCCTGCATTTTATTAAAGCAGGCCTACAAACCAGCATTCAAGATCTTGGCAGGCATGGTTTAATGCATCAGGGGATTTCCAATAGCGGCGCGATGGATAGTAACTCGATAAAATTAGCTAACTGGCTGGTTGGTAAACCCATTGAATCACCAGTCATTGAAGTGACTTTAATTGGACCAATAATTCGTTTCGAAGGGCCTATGACAATCGCTATCTGCGGCGCACAGTTTGAGCTTTATCTAAACGGCGATCTGGTATTTAATGACGAAACGATTCAAATTAAAAAAGATGATGTATTAGAATTTGATCGAATACGGCAAGGTGCAAGAGCTTATATTGCATTTTCTGGTGATTTACAATTGACGCCGATTTTGGGCAGTTGCTCGACTCATTTGACGGCTAAATTTGGTGGATTTAACAACCGCCAAATTAACGACAAAGATCGTCTGGAAATAACCTCTTTTACACTTTCATCTAATAAAAAAATACCAGCAATAAACGAGGTGACTTATTCAGGTAACTACCTTTTAAGGTGTACACACTCAGTTGAATCCGAACAATTTAGCCAACAACAATCTAAACAATTTTTTTCTCAGAGGTATCAGGTTACTCCGGAATGCAATCGAATGGGGATAAAATTAACCGGAAAACCGATAACGTTTAAGGAAAAGCCTGATATTACTTCTTGTGGCTTAACTCAAGGCAGCATTCAGATCCCCCCTTCTGGACAAGCGATCATTTCTTCGGTTGATGGACAAACGATTGGAGGCTATCCTAGAATAGCTAATGTGATCAGCGCTGATTTACCGATACTGGGACAATTAAAAGCAGGCGATCAATTGAATTTTACTTTGGTCACGCAATCGCTTGCTGAAAAAATGTTGGCCGAAATTCAAATTCTTCAAAATAAGATGACAGGTAGCTAAGCCATGATTGACAAATATCATAGTGGTTGAAAGCTTTGCACGAAAGAGTGATGAAAGAAAAATGAAAACAGATATCGCGGAAACAGGGCATCTTCGATCGTTGCTATCAAAAGTCGGTGAAAGCCTCGATCAATTCGTAAAGTTTGAACATCCAGATGCCTTTCAAACCAAACAGCAGTGGTTAAATAAACTGGATATTTCGCTCCCCCAAAAAGGCATAGGACTCGAAGCTGTAACCGAAGAATTATGCATGTCAGTCATCCCAAATGGCTCACCCGTCGGCAACCCGGGTTTTTCTTCTTTTATTACCACTGGAGCAACCACCGCCTCGACTCTTGCCACAACCGCTGCCAGCATCGCTTCACCGCAACGATATTTAGGTACCGCCTTTAACTTTTTAGAAGAGCTTTCGCTGCAATGGATGGCTGAAATGTTTGATATTGCCCATATGAAAGGGGTTTATAGCAGCGGTGGTTCAGTGGCTAATTTAATTGCACTCGGCGGCGCGCGCCAATACGCATTTGAAAAAGTCGGTTGCGATCCGGCAGCTGATGGTGTTGATCGAGCGTCAAGCATTTATGCCAGCAAAGAGTGCCACCATACCATTCAACGCTCTGGTGGCGTGCTCGGTATCGGAAGACGGGCGATTAAACCAATAGAATGTGACCAACAAGGTCGAATGAAAATTGATGCGTTATTAGCCGCTATCGAAAAAGATCAACAGGCAGGTATTTTACCCATTGCCATTGTCGCCAATGCTGGCACTACCAATACCGGCGCGATCGATCCACTTTTAGAAATAGGCAAAATTGCCAATGATAAAGGCATCTGGTTTCATGTGGATGGCGCGTATGGATTGCCTGGCATTTTAGACGAGCGTATCAAATCTTTGTATCAAGGTTTGCAATATGCCGACTCAGTTATAGTCGATCCTCATAAATGGCTGGGCGCATCAGTCGGTGTGGCCGCCACCTTTGTGCGTGATCGCGATTATTTACTGCGAGCCTTTACTCAGGAACCCGCTGACTACCTGGAGGGCTCGGCGAGCCAATCGGAGATTGACCAGCTTGGAGCTGATCAAATTGATACGCCTTCGGCAAAAATCGAACACTCATTGGATGATTTTGGTATCCCCTATTTTGATTATGGGGTAGAGCTAAGCGCGCCTTGTCGCGGTGTGGTCGTTTGGGCGATGCTTAAAGAAATTGGCGTAGAAGGAATGCGTGCGCGAGTTATCCGGCATAATGACATGGCTCAATATATTTCTGATTTTGCTCATCAACACCCAAATCTGGAAGTCTTAAGTGAACCGACTCTGTCGATTTGCTGTTTTAGATATATAGATAGTTCAATTAAAGGTTTGGACCTGTTTAATCAGAGACTTCATCGACGACTGGTCAGAGAAAACCAATTTATGCCAAGCACGACCAAAGTGAACGGAAAACTGGCACTGAGACCTTGTTTTGTTGGTGCTCGCCACGAACAGTTTCAGGTGGATGGTTTGCTTGAAAGTATTATAAAAATTGGCAGTGAACTAATCCAAGAAATGAAACATTAAATGGTCTGCTTTAAGGAGTCAAGAATAATATCTATTCAAGAGAAAACATAGAGAATTTTCTCCAAAAACCTCTCAAACAGACGTTTTTCCTGAGTAATCACTTTAGCGTTACCGGTCAGGTTCGGTGAAAAAGGTAGATGTTTACCGTATGTCGTCAATAACTCTTTTGGAAGTGATACATCAACCAAATATCCTTGCTCTCCAGGTACCAAAGAAATGGCTTTAATATTACCTATTAATTGACCGTACTCGCGAGCGGGATAGCCGTTTAGTTCAATATCAACCCGCTGTCCTAATTCAATCTTGCCAACACCGCTATGATCTATTTGTATTTTCCCTATGATGTTTTTGGTATTGCTAGCCACTGTTAGAACAATATTCCCTGCTTCAACGTGTTGATTCTCGCTCCAAAAACGTGAAAAAGAAACTTGCCCATTTATCGGTGAAATAATTAAATATATTTTCTTCCAGTCGGCTATTTCGCTTAACAAGATAGAACAGTAACTATTAACAGAATGTTTTAGCTGCCTTAATTTTTTCTGGCGTTGAACTTTATATTCCGACAATGAGTGTGATAGCTCATTGAGCTTCACAGCATAAAGATTTGATTGAATATTGATATCATCTAGAGCTAATTTTTTGTCCAGATAACTATTTTCTAAAGGTAAAATTTCAGCACTGGTTATTATTCCTTTTTTATGCAATTCTTTTTTCTTGTTTAGTATATTCTTTTCGAACTTAAGTTTTTCCCTCCAGGTTATTTTCTTTTTTGTAAGCTGTCGTTGTAATAGTTGGTATTGCTCATTCAAAACCGCAGTATGCGAGATCCGCATAGACAGTTG
>JAUUYO010000294.1 GCA_030590405.1 Kangiellaceae bacterium | reverse complement strand
GGGATACAAAAGCCAATCCAAAATTCGATTTAAAAATATTAACTTTTCATGAAGCGGCTCCCGGTCATCACTGGCAGATAGCGCTTAATCTTGCTCAAGAGCAACTTCCCTTATTGCGTCGTATTGCGCCCTATAATGCTTATGTGGAAGGGTGGGCTTTGTATTCTGAGCAAGTGGCTTATGAAATGGGGCTTTATAAAGATGATCCTTTTGGAAATTTGGGGCGCTTAAAAGCAGAATTATTTCGAGCCGTTCGTTTAGTGGTTGATACTGGAATGCATGCCAAAAAATGGTCGAGAGAAAAAGCGGTTGATTATATGGCATCAACAACCGGTACCGAAAAATCAGATGTTGTCAGCGAAATTGAGCGCTATATGGTTTGGCCTGGGCAAGCTTTGGGATATAAGCTAGGCATGTTAAAAATATTATCACTTCGCGAATACGCCAAAAATAAGCTTGGTATCGCGTTTAATATCAAAGAGTTTCATGATGTAGTGTTGTTATCTGGGGCGGTACCAATGAAAGTGTTAGACCAAAATATTAAGGCATGGGTTGAAACTTATTTGTAGGATGGATGCTAACCCATCGGTTTTGAGTTTTGCAGACTTTGATGGGTTGCGCTACCGCTCCATCCATCCTACGGAGAAGATAATACTAACCTTCAAACCCCAGCTGCCGCCACGACTCATAAACAAAGATTGCTACGCTATTGGATAAATTCAAACTTCGACTATTTTCTACCATCGGTAAACGCAAAATATTATCCGCAGGAAGGCTGTCCAAAATTTCAGCGGGCAAACCTCTGGTCTCCGGCCCAAAGATCAAATAATCCCCCTTAGAATAGTTTGCTTCGGTATGTTTGCGAGTGCCTTTAGTCGAGCAAGCAAAAAGATTGCCTGGCGATTCCTGCTCCAGAAACGCTTGATAATTTTTGTGGATCTTAAGCGCTGCAAATTCATGATAATCTAAACCGGCTCTGCGCAGGCGTTTATCATCCAGCTCAAAACCGCAAGGTTCAATTACATGCAGATGATAGCCGGTATTCGCGCACAGCCGAATGATATTACCGGTATTAGGTGGGATTTCAGGTTCAAATAGGACGATGTTTAACATAGATTTTCAATACAATAAGGTCTGAATTATTCCAATATGCTAGCAC
Source organism: Kangiellaceae bacterium (assembly GCA_030590405.1). Lineage (GTDB taxonomy): Bacteria > Pseudomonadota > Gammaproteobacteria > Enterobacterales > Kangiellaceae. Next base: position 2,509 of record JAUUYO010000294.1, on the reverse strand, counting down.
AGTCTTATCGGCATATTGGAACTATTTATTAGAATAATTGTTTGTCCATTTTTCGGTGGTGATATGAATCTTTTCAAGCCATAATCATTATCCAATTTTCAGTATGTAGTTGATTTGATGAAAACGCGCGATCTGTTTGATCTAATATTATTAGCCGCCTTATGGGGTGGATCATTTTTGTTTATGCGGATTTCTGTGCCTGAGTTTGGCGCGGTTCCAATGATGACCGTTAGAATGGGTTTGGCGGGGCTATTGTTGTTGGAACAGGAATGACCACGGGAATGATAAAAATGTTTAAAAAAACCGACTAATAACTTATTTTTCACTCAATAATTGCTTAACGCGATTTTGTAAAACAGGTAAAACTTGATCCTCAAACCAGGGGTTCTTTTTTAGCCAACCGTAATTTCGTGGGCTGGGATGTGGTAAGGGTAAAATATCATCTGGATAGCTTTTCCAGTTTCGCACGGTGGCGGTCAGAGTCTTTTGCATTTTTTTGGCTAAATGCCATTTTATGGCGTATTGGCCGATCAATAGTGTGAGTTGGATATTAGGTAACTGGTCAAGAACCGATCGACGCAATTTTTTTGCACATTCTTTTCTCGGCGGTAAATCGCCTGATTTACCGCTGCCGGGAAAACAAAATCCCATCGGTAATATGGCTATTTGTTTTGCATCGTAAAATACATCTTTATCGATCCCCATCCAATCCCTTAACCTGTTACCACTCGCATCATTAAATGGAATGCCGGTTTCATGGACTTTGCGACCGGGCGCTTGCCCTGCAACCAATATTTTTGCACGAGGGTCAATTTGTATTACCGGGTTAGTGCCCGCTGGTAAATGCTCTTTGCAAAGCTGGCAGCTTAGAATTTCTTTTCTAAGTACGTTGAATTCTATATCGTTTGAAATGTTCATCATTTTTCACCAATCGCTGAGCGAACAATGTTACCCTTATTGTAACATCATGCTCCATTCTATCTGGTCTTAAACTTTCAATGACTAGTAATCAACTAAAAAAGCAAGGAGATCACCATTTCCCAATCTAACGCCAATAGTCTAATCATTCTGGATTTTGAAACTACCGGACTATCACCTGATATGGGCGATCGCGCCATTGAAATTGGTGCGGTTCGTATTCACCATGGGGAAGTTAAAGAGACATTTCAGCAATTAATGAATCCCGGTTTTCGCATCAGTGGTTTTATTGAAAACTATACCGGCATTACCAATCAAATGCTTAAAGACGCACCATCTTGTGAGCAAGTGATGAATGAGTTTACCGATTTTATTGGCGATAATAATCTGGTGGCTCACAATGCTTCTTTTGATCAACGATTTTTAGATGCGGAATTAGCGAATATTTCTCGAAACTATTCCGGCGATTTTGTTTGCTCGATGCTGATGGCGAGACGGCTTTACCAAAACGCGCCGAATCATCAGCTAGGTTCTTTAATTCAATATAAAAACATTCCATCGGATGGCGAATTTCATAGAGCTTTGTATGATTCTGAAATGACGACTAAATTATGGCTCAATATGCTGGATGATATTACTCAACAACACAAAATAGAAACGGTCACTTTTCCATTGGTTAAGAAATTAACTAAAACGCCTAAAAAAGCGGTGAATAATTTTCTTAAAAAATGGAAAGAGAAATAATGCTGCACAATATGAAAGTGGTACGGGGAGATATTACAGGCTTAAAAATGGATGCAATTGTTAACGCCGCGAATGCCAGTTTATGCGGTGGCGGCGGTGTGGATGGATCTATTCATCGAGCGGCTGGAAAAGAATTATTAGCTGAATGTAGAACATTGGGTGGATGTGAGACGGGGTTTGCCAAAATCACTAAAGGATACAATCTGGCGGCAAAAAATATTATTCATGCGGTGGGACCGGTTTGGTATGGTGGCGATAAAAATGAAGAGGCGTTATTAGCATCTTGTTGGGGTATTATAAACGAGGAAAAATTCGCTTAATGCTCTACAGCGGTTGAAAATATTGGGTTGCAGAGCTTCCATGTTTTACCAGCCTGATTTTATACGGTTATAAGTGTTGCTTGAAATCCATGTTTTGGTGCAGGATACCCAAAACTTCGATATTCTCTTTAACTATCCTATAAAATATTACATGCAGTCCTTCTGGATAACTGCGGTAGCCTGTTTTAATTTCATCACGAGACTTGCTAAATTGTGGATCCTCTGCCAGCCAGCCAAAACGGTTGTCTAAAGCTGATAGATACTGATTACGTTTCTTCCTTCCCCATTTTCGCTGGGTGTAACGGGCGACATCTTTTAAGTCTGCTTCGGCAGAGGGAGTAAGTTTAAAGCTTGCCATTACTGAACTTTATCGTCTTCAGCATCCAACTCTGCGATCAATCCATTAAGGCTATAATCAGCAAACTCGCCACGATTTGCTTGTTCTTCTCCAATAGCCAAATGTTCACGTAACGCTGTTAATTTTGTTTCGCTGTCTTCTAACAACCGTAAACCAGCACGAACTACTT
>JAUUYO010000236.1 GCA_030590405.1 Kangiellaceae bacterium | reverse complement strand
TTCTCGTCATTGGTTTCGGTGCTTTATTACCTTGGGATCATGCAGAAAATTGTTAATGTGATCGGTAGCTTTTTTAAATTTGTGATGGGAACCGGCCATGCAGAATCACTTTCTGCCACCGCCAATATTTTTGTTAGCCAAACAGAAGCGCCTCTTATTATACGCCCGTATATTTTAGGTATGACTCGTTCAGAACTCTTCGCCGTTATGGTCGGCGGTATGGCGTCAATCGCTGGTTCATTATTGGTGGGTTATGCCAATATGGGAGTGGAACTCAAATACTTGATTGCATCCAGTTTTATGGCCGCGCCGGGCGGACTACTTATGGCTAAACTGGTTATTCCTGAAACGGAAACGCCTAAACAAACCGCTGAAGAGATTGATTTTGATGATCATGAAAAATCGGCCAACGTGATTGATGCGGCAGCCAGTGGCGCGGTAAGTGGCATGAAATTAGCCGTTAATATCGGCGCGATGTTAATTGCGTTTATCGGGTTAATTGCATTGCTTAACGGAACCTTTAGCGGTATTAGTGCGATGTTTGGTTTGCCAGAAGTCACCATGCAAAAAATGCTAGGTTATGTTTTTGCGCCGGTGGCGTATTTAATCGGGATCCCTTGGGGAGAAAGCATTACTGTCGGTAGTTTAATAGGGCAAAAATTGATCCTCAATGAGTTTGTTGCCTACGTCGATTTTGTGAGCTTGAAAGATACTCTCATTCCCCATTCGCAAGTGGTTGTCACCTTCGCTTTATGTGGTTTTGCTAACCTGTCGTCGATTGCCATTTTGCTCGGCGGATTAGGCAGTATTGCGCCGACTCGGCGGCATGATATCGCTAAAATGGGGTTAAAGGCTGTGTTGGCTGCATCGCTTGCTAATTTAATGAGCGCCGCGCTCGCCAGTTTGTTTGTTGCATATTGACGTTACATACAAACGTTACATACTAACGTTACATACTAACGATTGTAATAAAAGGTAGTATTTAAAAGTAAATGACAAATATATTATCCGATTTTCCCGATGAAGTCAGGCCTGATATTAGTAGCATCCGCGAAAATAATGGCGTACTTAGCGCGCAAAAGTGCAAGCACATTTGTGAGTTGCTATCGATTGAAATAGAGTGTCTGATGGTTGCGTTGTTGCCTATCGCCGCAAGTTATTCGAAAGCACCTATTTCTTCTTTTCAGGTTGGTGCGGTGGCGCGAGGTTTAAATACTTCTTCCGAAGGTTATTCGAATTTATACCTTGGAGCGAATTACGAGTTTGAAAATCAGGCATTGTGTCATTCTCTGCATGCAGAGCAGGCTGCGATTTCAAATGCCTGGTTGCACGATGAACCATCAGTCACATCACTAGCCACATCTGCGGCACCTTGTGGTCATTGTAGGCAATTTTTATACGAAGTGAGTGGAAACAAACCTTTCTCAATATTAATGCCAAAGAGTTTTTTATTGTCGCCAGAGGCGATAGACATATCAAAATCTCAGAGTCAAAATAATAAAGACAGAAATCATAAAAATAAAAAATCAAAAGTCGACTTTGAAAAAAATTGTCACAGTATCAATTTAGCTACTTTATTGCCCGCAGCATTTGGGCCGATGGATTTAGGTTGTGATCGATTATTGATGGAACCAGGCTTCGGGTCAAACAACCTTCATCTGGTGGATCAAAGTGATGATGAGCTGGTTAATAAGGCATTAAAAGCTGCGAATTTTTGTTATGCACCTTACACTGAAAATTTTGTGGGTTGCGCTTTACAAATGAATGATGGGGAAATATTTACCGGGCGATACGCCGAAAATGTTGCCCATAATCCGAGCTTGTCTGCGTTTACCTCTGCGCTAAGTCATATGACTATGAGCAACGTAAATAATACCTCAGAAAATATTGCGCGAGTTGTGATGGTTGAGCAAGCTAAAAAATCATGCCAGAGGCACGCGACCAGTATTTTGTTAGCGGCCTTAAACCAGGACATTAGGCTAGAATATCATATGGCTGCCGCATTAGATCATTAATGAATTGAAGAATAAGCATACCAGCAAGAATAAACGTACCAGTAAATTGGGAGGTATCAATGAAAGATCAAAAAGAAATTGTTCGAGAACTTAACCAGAAAAAAATCATGGAGGCCGCAGAGTTTGTTTTTGCGCAATATGGTTTTAAAGGGGCAACGACCGATAAAATTTCAAAACAGGCGGAACTGCCAAAAGCCAATATTCATTATTATTACAAAACAAAAGAAAATTTATACCGTGAGGTGTTAGAGAGTATTTTAAATGAATGGATGGACGCGGCTAAAGCTTTTGATGATTTTGACGAACCACGAGCTGCATTAACAAAATACGTTGAGTCAAAAATGAGTTATTCAAGAACGCGCCCCCTGGCATCAAAAGTTTGGGCGAATGAAATAATCCATGGCGCGCCAGTCGTAGGAACTTTTTTAGAGACGACCTTAAAACAGTGGCTGGAAGATCGAATTAAAGTTATTCGGGGATGGATAGAGTCAGGTAAAATAAATCCGGTCGATCCTCGCGCGTTTATTTATCTGATTTGGTCGGTGACTCAGCATTACGCAGATTTTGAACGGCAAATCGAAATACTCAATCAAGGTGAAAAATTTACCGATGAAGAATTTGAACAAAAAACACAACAGGTTGTGCAATTTGTTTTAGCCAGCGTTGGTTTATAAATATAACTAACAAGCAAGAACACTAACCCTACAATCAAACCTTAAAGAACATCGGTAAAAAGACATTAAACTATTATGGCAAAACTCTATTTTTATTATTCATCAATGAACGCCGGAAAATCAACTGCGCTGTTGCAGTCAAGCTACAACTATCAAGAGCGAGGAATGAATACCTTAGTGCTAGCTCCTCAACTTGATGATCGCTATGAAATCGGAAAAGTAACTTCAAGGATTGGTCTGCAAACGGATGCGACCATATTTAATCCTACAGATGATCTCTATGAGGTTATCCAGGCAAGTGCCAATGAAAAGAAAATCCATTGTGTGCTGATTGATGAAGCGCAGTTTCTGCGAAAAGGCCAGGTTTTTCAGCTTGGCAGAGTGAGTGACGAGTTAAATATCCCAGTGCTCGCTTATGGCATTCGAACTGATTTTCAAGGGGAGCCTTTTGAAGGCAGTAAATATTTGCTTGCCTGGTCGGATAATTTAAAGGAATTAAAAGCTATTTGTTACTGTGGAAGTAAAGCGACCATGGTGCTTAGACATGATGAAGATGGAAATGTCATCAAAGAAGGCCAGCAAGTTGAGATCGGTGGGAATGATCGCTACATATCAGTTTGTCGTAAACATTTTAAAGAAAGTTTTTTTGATTCGCCGTACCCAGCAAACTATCTGATCACCGCCGAATTCTAGCAGTCACGCGGTTCCTTATTAGTGTTAACACGCCCTCAACAGCGGCTGCCGTAAGGCAGTCCTGTTGCTTGCGCTGGTTACTGGCTAGAGTGGTACAACTTTATTGGCGCATGGCCCTTTTTGACCTTGGCCGACTTCATACTCCACGGCTTGACCATCATTAAGGCTAGCATAGCCACCACCACTTTGTATTTCAGAATGATGTACAAAAAGATCTTTGCTTCCATCCTCTGGAGTAATAAAACCAAACCCTTTATCTGCATTGAACCACTTAACTGTACCTTTACTCATGTTGTTTCCTTTGTTGTTATGGTGAAAGTCTATTGATATCATGATTCCAATTCACCGTTTGGAAATCGTGACAATGATATTATAATACTAGGAGCTGTTGAACTATGAAAGCTCAACAGCCCCTAGGTATTTCTATCAATATTAGTATCTTCATTATCAGCTAGAGGGATTTGATTCTCTTCAACGCCTTTAGTCAATTTATTTAGTCGCTTTTCTTCCTTTTTCTTCTTTTTTGCAATTTCTTTTTGTCTTTTTTCGAATGAATAATTAGGTTTTGCCATTGGATTTCTCTTACGTTAGTTTGGATATAAGTGATGTTTTTATTAAGTAAATAACGCCACTTTAAATTGTTCGGCATTTTTCGCCGAACCGATTTCTAAAACTTGTGTACGCCCGACCTGGGCATTAACGAATGAGGTGAAAGTCCTCTGTAGGAAAATCACCGTCGAACACCATGTTGTTATTAGACGATAACTACTAGCGAATGGCAAGGGCAAACTCGCAAGGGAGTATTCGAAGAAAATCGCTAGAATCAAGAGTAGGTCCCTTAAAGCTTCGAGCTAATGAACAAGAATATCATATGAAGCGTAGGCTGGAGGCGTGTTGGCACAAGACGATGAAGCCATGTGGTTCTTCTCAAGCTAAAGATTCGAGCTTTGACTTGTTATGAATTTTTTACCATAGTTAGGTATATATTGGTATTTTTTGGAGATCCCAAATCCCTATTTAGAGTTATTAACTCACCCAAAACCGATTTGCTGGTTCAAAAATTGCCTTTTAGCAAAAAAACTTTGCGTCCCTACGCCATTCTTTTCAGTTTTTCTTTCGCTCAAAATCGAGTTTGAACTCTTTAATTCGGTTTTCGCTATCCTCGCCACCTTGGTTGTACCAATGGCGTAATCAATCTGTTGAATAAAGTGAGAGAGTTTGAAGCCTCAATTGCTTTTAGGAAGCGGAAAAGCTTGATCTAGTCATTCTGATAACTTTAGAGTCATTAACTGAGCAATGGTTAACAAACCGGCTTGTGAAGTTAAATGATCATTTGTTGTGGCGAGTTTATAAAGTAAAATATTCATAAACCTTGAGTTGTTGCACCCATTGGGTAACGGTGTCCGTATATATTCATAGATAGTACGTCAATATTGGCTTCAGTTGTCTCTCATAGAGTTGTGGAGAGGCTTTCTTCATAAAACAGTTTTTTAAGAAGCGCCAGACTTGGAGTGGTATT
>JAUUYO010000312.1 GCA_030590405.1 Kangiellaceae bacterium | reverse complement strand
GAAGATTCGCGGGTCGAATATTTAATCTTCAAAAAATATCCCGGACTGCGTAAATGCTGCCTGTTATTACACCCCAAACCGATTGAAGGAGCTTGTAATAACAAAATAGAATCCTGTGTGCGTCATCGACTGGCAATGTTATCTCGGGCTATTTTAGATCAACATCACGGCTATACTAATCCGCAAATATTAGACTTTGTAAAACGCTTTTATCAGATCGTCGAAAAAGATGGTGGAAGCACTAAAGCGATGGCCGAGCTTGCGGTTTTATTTACCGCAAGAACACGCTTGCAAAGCGATCAATTGCCCCGCATTCGATTTGAAAATACCTTGGTCGATTACCGTGATGACAATCGCCACCTTTGGGTTTATATCGAAGAAAATGATGAAGCTGAAGACTATGTTGAACATCGCAAAAAAAATCCCGACAAATTAGATAATGAAGGCCTACCACCACGTTATTATTCCGAGTGGGATTACCTGACTGCAAGTTATAAACCCGACTGGGTGAGCCTGTATGAGTCCATTCATCCGGCCGCTAATCCCGCAGATATTGATGCGGTTTTAACAAAACACAAAGTCTTGGCAAAACGGCTTAAACAGATCCTGGACAAGCTCAAACCACAAAGATTAGTGCGAGTACGCTATCAAGAAGAAGGCAGTGAACTCGATTTAGATATCGCGATCCGCTCATTAATTGATTATCAATCTGGCGCGCAGCCAGATCCCCGGATTAATATAAGCCATAAAAATGATGGCCGAGATATTGCGGTGATGATTTTGCTGGATTTATCCGCTTCACTTAATGATCCAGTGGAAGGTGCAGAGCAAACCATTTTACAACTTAGTCAAGAGGCGGTGTCGTTATTAGCCTGGACCATTGAACAACTTGGCGATCAATATGCAATTGCCGGATTTCATTCTGATACCCGACATAATCTTCGTTATTATCATATCAAAGGTTATAGTGAAAGTTTCGACGATCAAGTGAAGGCGAGGCTGGCTGCCATGGACGCGAGTTACTCGACTCGCATGGGCGGCGCCATCCGCCATGCCTCACACTATTTGCAAGCCCAACAAGCCGAAAAGAAATTAATGATCATATTAACCGATGGAGAGCCATCGGATATTGATGTACAAGACAAACAATATTTAATCAGTGATACTAAAAAAGCCATCGATGAAATTTCCTCAAAGGGTATGGCCAGTTATTGCATTAGTTTAGACCGAAAAGCCGACGATTATATTCAAGATATTTTTGGTAAAGGCGGTTATAGTATTATTGATAATGTGAAAAAATTGCCCGAGAAACTACCGTTACTTTTTACCTCTATCACCTCTTAATATTTCTATTCATTTCACCCTGGCCTTCCCCGCAAGAGCAAGACAGGATCTTACTTGCAGACATTGTCATTGCGAGGAGGTACGACGCGGCAATGACAGTACTATTTTGGTATGAGTTACAAACTAGCCGCTAACTCCGGGTATTTCTCTACCCAAATCTGCTTAGTTTTTTCCACCACAAAAGACTCAAAAATGGCCATCGCAGGGGTGATCACTTTTCGCTGTTGATGCACGACATACCAAATTCGCATGATCGGCATTTCTTTCACTTGAAGTATTTCTACCTGCTTAAGCGCAAGCTCTTGTTGCAAAGTATGCAATGAGACAATACCAAAACCTAATCCGGCAGCCACTGCTTGTTTAATTGCCTCATTACTGGGCATTTCCATCGCAGTATTTAGCCGGATCTGATGTTCTGCGAAAAACTTTTGCATTGCGAGCCGAGTCCCCGAACCGATTTCTCGTACCACAAATTCTATCTCGGTTAAGTCGCTTAAATGAATAGCTTTTTTGTTCGACAATGGATGATTGATTGGCGCGATAATCACCAATGGGTTATTCATAAAAGCTTGAATGCTTAGCTCCATATCACTGGGCGTTTGCCCCATGATCACCAGATCAGAATCATTATTTTTTAAGCAGTCTAATAAACCTTTGCGATTATGAATTTGCAATTCAAAGCTGATACCGGGGTGAGTTTTTTTAAATTCAGCCAATAATAAGGTCACAAACTGATTAGCGGTTTCTGGAACTGCCAATCGAAGGTGACCTTTTTCTGTGCCCTGCATGGAGGCTAAAGTCTCTTCCATCGCCGCTTTTGAGGATAAAACCGCGATGGCGTATTCCCACATCACCTTGCCTGTTTCCGTCAAAAACAGCTTTTTACCGATTTTTTCAGTTAAAGCGCAATCAATCAGATTTTCCATTTGCTTGATTTGCATGGAAACCGCAGGTTGGCTGAGATGCAATTCTTCGGAAGCTCGAGTGTAACTTAAGTGCCTGGCAACCGCGTTAAATATCTCTAACTGTCTGAATGTAATTGGATAACTCATTCATAAAGTATAGCTTATGCAGATACTAAAAAAAATTGATTATTATTTATATTACAAGCTGTGCATACTCAAGCTAACACAGTTCACCGGTATCAAGCGATATGTCACTCATTAAAGAGGTCATCCATTTAGCCAAAACCATCTCAAAAGAAGTTTTGTTGGTTAACTTCGCGCAAGTAAAAAGTGAAACAAAAAAAGATGGCAGCTGGCTCACCATCGCCGATACCCAGGCGCATCAACGATTAATCGAGGCATTACCTCAGTTGATCGATTATCCGGTATTGAGTGAAGAGTTAGCGGCTAACCAACAGCAACAAATACTGGACTGTCAGCCTTGTAATTATTGGTGCGTTGATCCGCTCGATGGCACTTCTAATTTTACTCAAGGCATCCCTTATTGGTGCATGAGTATTGCATTGGTAGAAGGTGGCAAAGTTAGCTTAGCAGTTGTTTATGACCCTTGTAGAGACGAATGCTTTAGCACATCAATTGACACCAAAACCCATTTAAACGGCATGACACTTTATCATGATAAAACAGACTCACAAAACCAAAGCCTTGTCCAATATGAAATGAGTCTGAACGAGGTACGTGATTCCAATATAAAATGAGTCTGAAAAATATTTC
>JAUUYO010000124.1 GCA_030590405.1 Kangiellaceae bacterium | reverse complement strand
CATCGCTGAGCGGATCGAGGCTCAAAAAAGATTGCATCATTTAGCGCATCATGACGGGTTAACAGGGTTACCAAACCGAATACTGTTACAAGACAGGCTCGATCAAGGAATTGCCAGAGCGCGTTGGCGCAAAAGAAAAATAGCCATACTTTTTTTAGATATCGATCGTTTCAAGCTCATCAATGACAACCTTGGCCACGATGTGGGAGATTTGCTACTCAAAGAGGTAGCAGTCCGATTGACAGCAAATATTCGAGAGGGCGATACCGTCGCAAGGTTCGGAGGTGATGAGTTTGTTATTATTCTTAATGATGTTAATGAGAACGATGACATTTGCCCTATCTCCGATAAGATATTAACGACTTTAGCTTTGCCATATATTTATAAATCTCGAGAATTGTTTGTAACAGCCAGCATTGGTATCAGCCTGTTTCCCGATGATGCGGATAATAGTCAAACATTGTTAAAAAAAGCTGATACCGCGATGTATTTAGCAAAAATGCAAGGCAAAAACATTATTAAGTTCTATGGCGAAGAGGAGGAAAATCTACCTTTGGGCGTAGAACAGTTGACCCTTGAATCAGAATTACATCGTGCGTTGGAAAGAAAAGAATTCGTGCTTTACTATCAGCCTCAACTAAGTCTCACATCATGCAAGATCGAAAGTTACGAAGCTTTGATTCGTTGGAAACATCCAAGAAAGGGATTAATATCCCCGGTTCATTTTATCGATTTGCTAGAAGAAACGGGAATGATCATTCCTGTTGGCAAATGGGTTTTAAAACAAGCGTGTACACAAGAAGTTTCAAATCAAGCATTAGGGCTTCAGCCGAAAAGAGTGGCCGTTAATATTTCTGCAAAACAGTTTTTGCAAAAAGATTTTATATCTCTGGTGGAGCATACTTTGACACAGACAGGTCTTGCCCCAGAGTTCCTTGAATTAGAGATCACCGAAGGAACACTAATTGAAAATATTGACGATACCGCCAATAAACTTAAAGAATTGCATGCGAAAGGAGTTTCGCTTTCAATTGACGATTTTGGCACCGGTTATTCGTCTTTGAACTATTTGAGGCGTCTGCCATTTGACACCCTGAAAATCGACCGTTCATTTGTCTTAGAGGTTACAACTAATAAAGATGATGGTGCTATTGCCGCAGCAATTATCACATTAGCGCATACTATCGGACTTGAAGTCGTAGCTGAAGGGGTTGAAACTATGGAGCAATTGATTTTTTTTGATAGCCTTGGATGTGATTTAATTCAAGGTTATCTTTGTTCTCAACCGCTGCCCGCCGACAAACTGGAGGCGATGGAAGATGACTGTTACATTGGTTGGAAATCGCATTTAAAACACGGTGATTCGTAATTATCAGGGAGAAAGGCATGACTATTCCTAAAACACATAAATCTGATTCGAAAAAAATACCCATTCAAAACCTGGACATTTCACTTGAGAGAGATGTTTTTTCGCGTTCCGTCATTCGCGAATTATCAGGCGTATTGGAAGATATAATCGGTCTGGAAGAGGCATCTGGCTACATAAGTCTAGTTGGTCAGCAAGTTGGTTCAGAAATAGGTGAACAGTATAAAACTGCGTTAAAAGTTAAGCGACTGAATAAAGAGCAGATCGGTAAAGTTTTGGTTGACCTTAAAACCCGTATTAAAGGCGATTTCTATGTCATTGAATCTGACGAAGATAAAATCGTTTTAAAAAACAACCAATGCCCGTTTGGAAGTAAGGTAAAAAATCGTCCATCTTTATGTATGATGACTTCAAATGTTTTTGGCACGATTACTGCTGACAATCATGGTTATGCCAAGGTCGTATTGGGCGAAACGATCGCAACAGGGGCACCATCCTGTCATGTGACTGTTTATTTTAATGAAACAGAGGAATCTAATCAGGAAGAAGGCAAAGAGTATTACAGTAGAGAAGCTAAATAAATGCCTGTCAGGAATTTTCGGCCCCTTATTAACGCAATCAATATACCTATATTTTTACTCAATGTTGAAGGCCATGTACTGCAAAGTAATAGCGCGGCAAACAAAAAATTTAACTTGTCTGTGAATATAAAAGGGTTCAGATTTGACGATTTAACTTCTGGAAAAAAAACCAAGGTAAACGACACCATAAAAACGTGGACTCGAAGTAGCTCGCCACTTCCTGGCCGTATTGTATTTAAATCCAAGGAAGGTAGTGATGATGTTGAATGCCTTTGCAAGGGAAACGTTATACAGCCTGAAACAGATGGAAAATCGTTAGTGGTTATGGTCCAATGCCATGACAAAGTAGTAGCCCATCGACAATTTCTATCTCTGAACGAAAAAATAATCCTGTTAAATAAAGAAATTATAGAGCGGCGGCGAGCAGAAGATGAGGTACGAAAAATAAATAAAAGCCTGGAGAAGCGAGTTGGCGAGCGTACTAAAAAGTTACAAAAATCTAACAAAGTTTTGTCCCGATCACTCAAAGAACTAGAGGCCGCCCATCAACAACTTATTCGTTCAGAGCGTCTGGCTTCTTTAGGGGGTATGGTCGCAGGTGTTGCACATGAGATAAATAATCCGGTTGGTGTTTGCGTAACGGCCTCATCTTTTCTAAATGAACAGGTTGCTCATTTTCAACAGCTATACACTAAAGACGAGCTCTCTCGGCAGCATTTCGAATCCTTTTTAGATATCGCTTCAGAATCTTCGACCATGATTTTGGCGAATCTGGAGAGAGCGTCAGATCTAGTGAAAAGTTTTAAACAACTTGCTGTGGATCAAATAAGTGATGAAATACGCGAATTTGACCTAAAACAACATTTGACCGAGCTGTGTATCAATTTAGAACCCTCTTTAAAAAAGGCTAGCCACCAATTTAAACTTGATTGTCCAAGTGATATCAGATTACGCAGCTACCCTGGTGCTATCAGCCAGATATTTTATAATCTAGTAAGAAATTCTATAGTACATGGTTTTGATGGTATCGAAAAAGGTGTAATCAAAATTGATGCCTGCCAGCTCGAAGAAAAAGTTATAATTCGCTATAGTGACAATGGTATTGGCATACCCAAAGAAAACCGTAAGAGAGTGTTTGAACCTTTTTACACCACAAAAAGAAATCAGGGAGGAAGCGGACTGGGGATGAATATTGTATTTAATTTAGTAACGGATAAGCTGCTAGGTAGTATCGAATTTGATGATGTGAATTCCACAGACGCTTGTTATGTCATAACTTTCCCATGCATTATTGCTGTTTGAATTGCTGTTGTTTAAATTATTGCTGTTTGATAGCCAAGACTACCAACATTGAGTTGTCGAAATCAACTTATAACTCATTGAGATATAAACGATTAAAAATCCAGCCAAGGGCTAACAAATATTGAGCCAGATCAAGTTTTAAAAGGACATTCCGTTTAGAATAACAGCCGCATTTGACTAAGTGGTAATAATAATGAAACATCAAACCATCTCTTTTATATCAGTTTTATTAATACTCATAAGCAGCTCAACCACCGCTCGCGTATTAACCATTGCCGAATCCATCAATAAAGCAGGTCAACAGCGAATGTTGTCTCAACGGATTTCGAAAAACTATCTGGCAGTTGCCAACCGCATATTTACTTCCGATTCCAAAGCGGAACTCAAAAACGCTATTGAACTGTTTGAACGCAATTTGTTCAACCTCAGCGAATCTATTGTTGATGAAAACTCCAAAAAGGCACTAACAAAATTAAAAAACAAATGGCGTAATTTTCATCAAATAATTATCACAAAACCAAGCAAAGAAAATACCGACAAAATCCTCAAAGAAAATACCAAGCTATTAACCGTCGCCCATAACCTGGTAGTTACACTGGAAAACGCTGCCAATAAAAGCGGTGCAAAATTGGTGAATATTTCCGGACGACAGAGAATGTTATCGCAAAGGATCGCTCTTTATTATTTTGCTAGTTATGCCGGATATAGGGACAATAACTACCATCAACATCTAAATTCAGCCGTTCAGGAATTTGACCAGGCGTTGCAAATACTGCTGGAAAACGAAAAGAATACCAAAGAGATTTCAAAGTCACTCACAGAGGTGCACAAACAATGGGAGTTCTATAAACCCAAATTTAAAAATGTTGGCACTGATCGTTATGTACCAAGAACGATCCGAATTATTACTGAGGGTATATTGAACGATATGGATAAGATTACCAATCTCTATGAGAAAACACTGTAAGCGGAATAGCTGACTTGCCAGGCTTAAAATGACTCAAGCTACCAACGATAACTAAACGCCAGTTGCCCCCAACGGCCTGTTTGCGGATAGGGGTGAATGGTACTACCGCCCTGCTGCCACTGTTTATCCAGCAAATTTTGCACACTTAAACTCACTTCAAACGGCATCGATTGAGGTAACCAGCGGATTTTGGCGTTGATTAAGAGCACGCTTGGCAGTCGGTTTTCAGCGACATCAAATTCCACTCCCTGATCTGGAAATGGGTCGTCTACAATAACATTACCTGCAGCGATTCGGATCGGTGATTTTCGGTCAGATAAATACTGCGCTGACAACTGGCTTATCAAACTCTGACTGATATGACGGTCCCAGATAAGATTCAATTGTGTTTTAGGAATATTAAAAATTTCATCGTTATCGGCCTCATAAAACTCGACCTCGGCAACCATTTGATGAGTTGCAACCAAACGCAATGAATTTTCACCAAAACGGTAGAGCCATTCATGTTCTAAACCAAAAGTTTCCATTTTTCCTGAATTGGCAAATACTGCTTCATCGATACCGGCATCATTATTCCGAAAAACAAAATCACTGTGAAAATTATAAAAAGCATTCAGCTTGATAGACAATGATTTATCGAGCAGCAAAAATTCTGGAGAGATCTGGTAGGACTGTAAAATCTCAGGTTTTAGGTCCCTAGAGCCTCTAAAGGAAGCTAATGAAGAATAGCGATTCCAATAGGGTGGATCCACAAAAGAGCGGGAATAAGCCAATTTTAAATTGAAATCAGATTGTTCGTAAATAAAGGCTAGTCTTGGGCTGGTTTCATTAACATCTTTCCCCAATAAGCGATCTTTGTTATCAAATCTTGCGCCGATATTGAGCAACCAACCTCCCTCAAGCTGATATTTATATTCAGAGTAAACCGATGAGACGACCTCTTTACCGAGTAAAAGTACGGGGTTTTGATCGCTAAAGGGTGAGCCTGTAAAAGTATTATTACTTCCTAATTTAAAATCACTATCGATTACATCATTCAACTCATATTGAATACCCAATAACAGATTATTGGCTCCCCACTGATTCATCCATTTAATATCAGTACCAAAAGTTTGCTCTTTCCATTCCACTCGGCCATAACTTTTCAAATCCGGTGACAATACGAAAGTTCCGACGATCTTATTCTTTGCATAATAAAAATTAAGGTCTAGCTTGTGGTTATCCTTTAAAACCACCTCCTTATCAATATCAAAATGCAGCCAGGTCGACTCAACGCCCGGCGTGTTACCATCATCCTGAGGAAACTCGCGGTAGTCATATGCCTCACCGGTTAATGCGCCACCAGAAAAAGGTTCAATATAATGACTCTGGCGATAACTCAACAAACTTGACCAGGAATCTGTGTTGATAGCAAAACCAACATCGGTAGATGGCCTATCAGTAAAGGCATCCAGTCGAATTGAAACTGGCACATCAGAAGGTGTTGGAGAAAAATCGTTTTCAGGAGTAATCTGATATTTCTCGCCTTTAGTCTCAAAGTAACTCGCCCAGGAAAAATATTCGATATTATTTACTGTATTTGACCATTCAGTATAAACCGAACGAAGACCATTATTACCAGCTTTTAATTGAGTGGTAAAATTTGATTTTGAGGCAGCTTTTTTTAATTTAAGATTAATCACGGCTGTTAATGCAACATTGCCATACACGGAAGAACCAGGGCCTCGAATCACTTCTATCTGGCTGAGTTTATCCAAACTGATGGCGTGGGCGGGGTCGGCACTTGAATAGGCGCGACTGTTGATCCGTTTGCCATTAAGTAAAATCAGGATTTTCTGCTGTGATGAAGTATAAATGCCTCGAAAGGCTACATTGTATTCATTTTGATCTTGAACTTGAGTAAAACCTGGCACGTACTGAGTTAGCAGATCTCTTAAGGATAAAGCCGCACTATTTTCAATCATTGCCTGAGTGATGATAGTAACCGGAACTGGCGTTTGGGTTAATGATTCGGTAAAACCGGAGGCAGCATCGATTTTTAGATTGATCAGATCGTACAGGCTTAAGGAGTAGATATTTACATCTTTGCTTGTCTCAGCACTTTCGGCCAAAACCAAACTAGATGCGACCAGCCCAATCAGCATCGCGCTTTGCCTGAAAACCACGCTAATGCTCCTCTTAGTAGTTGTTTTTATACTAAATTTAAACTATCAGATCTTTTATTACAAGCCTTTATGCACAATTTATTGAAACCAGAGGTTTCTGGCGAGACTTAATCTTTATTTTTACCTCTACATTTTTTGTTAGCTTTGACTTGCCAACCTATCAGACCAGATTCTTCATGTTTAAAAACACACTGAGTAATATCCTGCATGCCACAACCATCTATTATTTTCACGAGTTGAGCTAACTTATTTTGATCCATAGCCACACTTAGTTGCTGCTGCAATCGATCCCTGTGAGTTCGATAGTGCTGCTCAATAAAATTAACCTCTTCAATCCGAACTTTGTTGGAGGATAAAAATTTATCAATTAATTCTTTAATATGGCTGAAGACTCCCCAAAAAAGTGCTTTATTATTTCCAACCAGCAATAGCCCTTTATTGGTAACCTCTTCAGTAATATCAGATAACGTATTATTTGCCTTTTGACCGTTTTTTTCATTTAATTCAGCAATTTTTTCGAAAATGCTAATCTCATCGATTAAATAGTTGAGTAATGTGACTTCTGTTTGGCTTTGTTGACACAATTCAGATCCTGAATTGTGAAGAATAAAATTCATTTCACCATTTGTTTTAAGTTGCTTAACCGTAGTCTTGATGACCGATGCAAAATCAGAATACTCCAGGCCAAACTGCGAAACAATAAAATCAAACTCATTTTCTGCAAATTTTAGCTGGCCAATATCAATGCCTGTTAATATTTTTAATCGACTATTATTACTTTCAACCTGAAACTCGGTCTGACCAATATCTAACACATTATCCGCGCCAATGGCTAGCAAATTTGTCGCACTGTGAATCGCGCATTTACCTACAAATCCATTACCACAGGCCAAATCAAGCACTCGCACGCCTTGTCCTTTATGCTGAAAATACTCACACCAATAGTCAAACAAAACCTGGGACAGCTTAGACTTTCCATCTAATGAAAAACAGTCTCCCTGACTATTATTTGACCAATATGTATCCCAGGGTTGCACAATTTTTCTCCTAACATCACTCCACGAACTATAACGCTTGTGACTTGACGACCTATTTTTTGGATATGTCCATCACACATCATCCACGGTTCTTTGTGCCAGCTTCGCTGGGCAAACAAATAAAGGAGGGCAAATACCCTCCTTTATGATTCTAGCAGATGTGAACTAGAAAGATTGAGTTAGATTAAGATAAACGACTCGGCCGAGTACATCACCTAAACCTCTATCATAGATAGTATTCCCAAATGCAAAGTTGTTTGCTTCCGAAATTTTATCTCCTGCATTACGAGCACCAAACACCACACTGGTATCAGTCGAGAAGGTATAACCTAAAGATACGTCAAATGTAGTGTAGCTGGGCAGTGCTCCGGCATCGGTTCCTACGCCATTGAGGAATTTGTCCTCAGGTGTTCTTGCATCATAAGCGTCGGTATAATTAGCTGCGGCATGAGCAAAGAACTCGCCATATACCCAATCAAGCGACAACATTGCACGTACTTCTGGAACCGATACAAAACCAACGTTATCAAATACACCAAGGCCAGGCGCTGACTCACTATCAAAGTTCAACACGTAAGTACCAAGAAAGTTAGTCTTAAAAGCACCAAAGCTTTCCGTTTCAAAACCGTAGGTTAAATCAAAATCAATCCCACTGGTCTCAAACCCCGGCAAGTTAGCAAAACCATTAACCACTTGAATGATTTCATTTTGGCCATCTCGTTGTACTTCGACATTAAATGCCGCAGGGTCAGCACCTGTTGCTTCAAGGTCAAGTACAGCCTGAGTGGTTAGGAAGCTAATTTGGTCGATGATTTCGATATTCCACCAATCCATTGTCAGAGTTAGCTCATCCATAATGTTCCAAACAGCACCCACCGCAAAGCTTTCTGAACGCTCCGGTTGTGTTTCTGCGCCAGCCCGACGTAAGGCAGTAATTTCGCCAGCTTGACAAACAGGAGAGTTTGGGTCGCCTACCAAATTACAGTTTAATCGATCAATCGCCTGATCGGTTGAACGACCGCCAGATTGTAACAATGTATCAATATCTGGTACCCGGAATCCTTCAGAATAAGACGCTCTTAATACCAGGTCATCGGTTGCTTCATAACGAGCTCTCAAGGATTGAGTATATTCACTGGCATCTTTGGGTAAACTATACTCATCGTTACGACCTGCATAAGTAATCATCAGATTATCTAATACAGGGAAGCCTAATTCAAAAAAGACACTTCTTGAATCACGTCCACCACCCGATGGTCCGCCAGTGCCGCCAAAAATAGCCCCCGTTGCAGTTAGAGGATCGTAGGTTTCGCTAAAATCTTCACTTCTAAATTCCCAACCTGTGGAATACGCGATATTGCCACCAGGTAGCTCAAAGAAAGGAAGCTCTGCAGACCAGGTTAAACCTGACACAAATAACTCAAGTGATGCACTTCTAAAAGAGTCAGCTCGGATTTGATCTGTTGCTGCAGCAACATCTTCAGCAGGACCAAAAGGATTAATATCGCCTGAATCAATTAAATCGAATACCGCACTAAATAATACCAGGTTTCTGGTCACATCATCTGATGATTGATCATTCCATTGGACATATCCACTTAAATCACCATAATCAGTTACCCAATCAAAACCCGTCATAAAATCTAACTGTAGGGTATCGACTTCAAAGTTACGTGGACCCAATGCCTGTGGACGCCATTTAACCCCAACATCTTGAGGATTTGCCGTGCCAAAAGTGGGATTGAATGGATCATCGGCTGCGACAGTCATACCAAACCCTGCCACTAACGGAATCGGCGCATAACGAGCAAAACTTTCAAGCTTAATCGCAGAGGCTTGAGTAAACACCGTTAAGTCGTTTGAAATATTGTAATTACCACTCAAAAATATTGAATCAGTAGTAAAAGATGGTAACCAGGTAGCGATGTTCGCAAATGGAAACATACATTCTTGATCAACGACATTAACCACTTCACCAGTATCAGGATTCGTTCTGATACGAGGGGTTTCACGGATTAAATTTGCATCACAACGTGAATCTGGACGCCATGGTCCATTAACGTCCGTGCCGTCATTAAAGAAATCTGTAACGCGCCAGTTAGCCGGATCACTATTGGCAGAGTGACCAACAAAACCATCGGTATTGGCTTGAGTCGTTGGACGCTCTTTAGCAAATAAGGGAGAGACCTCTTTATGTTCCATCGAGATGGTAAGATTACCTTTGTCTGAAGTTACACCAGCGACCAATGAATAAACATTTTCTTCACCACCGCCAGTTCGGGAAGGTTTACTGGTTTGCAGGTTAAATTGCAACCCTTCAAAATCGTTTCTTAATACTACGTTAACAACCCCGGCCATTGCTTCGGAGCCATAAACCGAAGAAGCGCCATCGCGCAAGATATCAATTCTTTCAATGGCAGCCATTGGAATAAGACTTAAATTCTGGCCTGAGCCGCCACCAAGCGCATCAGAGGGCAAACGTCGGCCATTGACAAGCACCAAGGTACGATTGCTGCCTAGCCCACGTAAGCTAATGTTTGCTGTACTCTGTGCACTGCTACCTGAGCGTGGCGTAAATGAACCTTGAGTATTTCCTGGGAAGTTTCGCAAAACTTCTGCGATAGAAACTTCTCCCGATGCAAGTATTTGTTCACGAGTAATACTGGAGAGAGGTAGTGCGCCAGCAGCAT
>JAUUYO010000072.1 GCA_030590405.1 Kangiellaceae bacterium | reverse complement strand
CGTAATATTACATAACCGTAATAATCTTGAGAATTCTCACTAGCTGGATAGTTTTAGCTGGGCCGAGCCCAGCCACACTATCCAGCTCGGAGGCAAGCCACCCGAGATTTACGCTATGCGGTTAAACACGAGAAAATCAAACAATGAATTTATCACTAAAAAAAACATTTATCACTCTAACGGCCATGGCAATATTGAGCGGTTGCAACCCTGCAATACTAAAATATCAACTCGATCCCGAAATCAATAATCTGGACAGATTAGCTCAGGACGCCAAAATTGTCGCGTTAAAAGTAACTGACAGCCGAGTCAATAACTCGGCGAATACCTCCAATCAAAACGCCATTGCTGGACCAGATAATGAAACCAAACAACTACAGGACAAATTAATCACCCTACTCAAGCAAAACGGTTATAAAATCATCAGTAAGCCGCTGCTGGCTGATGTTGCATTTGAGCTTGAAATTACCAAGCTAACACTCACCATCGAATCATCCACTTTCAAAAGTGTCATTCGGGGAAACAGTGAAATTAAGCTGACAGCCAATAAACACAGCTTGCAATGGTCAAAAATATATAGAGCGACCAGACAGCAAGAAGTAGCCAACCCTGCCAATGACCTGGATGCGACCGGCGTGATAAATCAAATGCTGACTAAACAATTATCCGGTATCTTTTCTGATCCAGATTTGAAGGGTTTCATCTCAAAATAGTGATAACTTGTTAATTTAATAGCAAAATTGGCTATATTTGTGATCATTTTCTGACTTTTTTGCAGTTAATGGTCCATAATAACTTATTAACATTAATAATCAGGAAAATACGATGCTAAAAAAATTATCCTTACTGGCAATTGCTGGGCTGTCTTTATCATCCTACGTGCAAGCAGATACTGCTGGCATTGAAATCGGAGCCTATCAATGGACACCTGACTACTCAGGCGTGCTGGCGGTTGATAACGGCAATCAACTCGGTACATCGCTCAATATTCAGGATGACTTGGGATTTACCAATGAAAACCACAATATCATCTGGGTCTCTTTAGAACATCCAGTACCTTTTTTACCCAATATTAAGATCGTTTCATCTGATCTTGATGTATCGGCTTCTTCAGAATTAAGCAGGGATATCATTTTTGGCGGCGAAACCTTCACAGCCACCGAAAATGTCACCACTCAAATCGACATGAGCAATATCGAATACACCTTTTATTATGAGCTACTCGATAATTGGATTAACCTGGATGCCGGATTAACCTTACGCCAATACGATGGAGTAGTGGCCTTGAATACCGATCCAGCAGGTTCTAACATCAACGAAAGTGAAGTGCTTGATTTCACCATACCTCTGCTTTATATAAAAGGCCGTGTCGACTTACCTCTTACCGGTTTTTTTGTAGACGGTGAAATTAATATCATCAGCTTTGATGGTGACTCATTATCTGATACAGCACTTTCTGTTGGTTATGAAAGTGACTTTGGACTTGGTGCCAAAGCTGGTTACCGCACTTTTAGCATGGAAGTCGAAGAATCTGATTTTACCTCAGATTTAGAATTTGAAGGCGCATATGTGAGTGTATTTTTTCATTTTTAAACTATATCCTTCATTTTGAAACTATACAGGGGTTAGAATACTAATTATTCTAACCCTTTTGTTCATCCATCCCCAGTCCAATCAATCTAGTTCATGTGTACTTTCTAACAAAATGCAAGATCACTAATACTGGCAACCCCATCGCGCTAGCGACTAAAAAGAAGTTTTCATAACCAATACTATCGACCATCGAACCTGAATAACCACCTATGGTTTTTGGAATTAAAGTCATCAATGAGCTAAATATGGCATATTGAACTGCGGTAAAGGAAATGTTGGTCAAGCTGGCTAAATAGGCTATAAAAGCAGCACTGGCCAATCCTCCGGTGATATTGTCGGCTGAAATAACCACATAAAGAAATGCGATATCATGACCAGCTTGTGCGAGTAACACAAATAATAAATTGGTCACAATGGTTAAAACGGCACCTAAGAATAAAATACGCATCACACCATATTTAGCCGATAAAATGCCACCAAGAAATCCCCCTGTCAGTGTCATGATCAATCCAAAAGTTTTAGTTGCTGCGGCAATTTCTATTTTGCTAAATCCCATATCCTGGTAGAAAACCAGAGCGATCACCCCCAATACGATATCTGAAATTCGATAAAAACCAACAAACAGCAAGATCAACAAGGCAACTTTTAAACCATATCGAGAGAAAAAGTCCTCTATTGGACGAATGTAAGTTTCTTCCACTAGCTGTCTTTCATACAAAGCAGTTCTCGAAATTAAAAACAAAATAAACGCGACACATACCAAACAAGCACCTAGCCTTAAAACCTCCATTGCCAAATTCGCTAAAACATTATTCCTAATATTTATCTTAACGTTTCCATGATAGATAGACTCAACGAAACTGGGCCACTCAGTATAGGCAAATATAAAAACTATCGCGCCGATCAAAAAAAGCAATAAAAACTTTAAATATTGTTTATTACTGAATTTGGTTAATGCTATTTGGGACTGTAGTGGTTCTGAAATCATCAAAGTTGTTGTCACGCCAACTAACATGACGAGTGCCATGATGTAATAAGTAGCTTGCCACGCTACATAACTATAAGTTTCAACCGCAGAGCCAAAAGTTTGCGCAAGAATTAAAGCCCCCGCACCGGCTACGATCATGCCTATCCGATAACCAGCGATATAAGTAGATGCCATTAAGGCTTGCAAGTCGGGTTCAACAACTTCTATTCGATAGGCATCTATCACGGTATCCTGAGTTGCCGAGGAAAAGCCTAACATCACCACGGACATAGCCATATAAGTAAGCTGCGACTCACCAATCGATGGGTCAACGCTCCCCATTAAAACAATCGCCGTCATCACTAATATTTGAGAAAAAAGCATCCAACTCCGCCTTCGACCTAGCCATTTAGTCAAAAAAGGTAAGGGGAGTCGATCAATCAAGGGCGACCAAATAAACTTGAATGAGTAAGCCAATGCTGCCCAGCTAAAATAAGTCACTGTTGAACGCTCAACCCCCGCTTCCCCTAACCAAAGTGACAAAGAAGAGAAAATAAGTAAGAGCGGTATACCGGCTGAAAAACCGAGGAACAACATGGTGATGACTTCTTTTTTCAAAAAAAGTCTAATGGTATCAAGCCAACCTCTTGATTTTTGAGTAACTTCTATCTGAACATCTGTCATATAATTAATGTTTCATCTGTATTTAATTGAGCAATCAGAAGTGAGGATACTACTAGAAACACAGCAAAGCATGTAGTGTATAATTCAATTAGTTTGCAAAGCCTGGTACCTCGACACTCAATGACTCCCCTATCCATCAACATCATCGGCTCTGGAAGTATGGGTCATCTTTGGACAGCTTATCTGCTCGATAAGCAAGTAAACGTCCGCCTGTATGCTAGACAGCACCAACCTAACCAACAATTCACAATGCAATCGCCCAACCGTAGGTTTACCTGCAACATCACTCATCACGCTCTTACAAACTGGCAAACCGCTGACTTTATTATCATCTGCGTCAAAGCGACAGCACTTGAAGCGCTATGCCGTGAACTAAAGAACATTGGCCATGCTCATCCCCCTATTGTATTAATGATGAATGGCATGGGCATTATTGAAATCGCTCAACATTATTTACCTGAGACCGTTGTCTACCAAGCCTCCACAAGCCACGGCGCTCGCTTAGAAAATACCAATTTGCTGCATACCGGACAAGGAGAAACACTGATAGGAGAAATTAGCACTCTAAATCAAGACGAGCACCAGGCGGCTCGACAAGCAGCTCAGAATAGAGGTTTAATCACGCCTCTGCTAGACCAGCTCAATCGGGCATTACCGCAAACAAGCTGGAATACTGAACATCATCAGGCGCTCTGGACAAAATTGCTGATTAACTCGATTATTAATCCTTTGACCGCCATTTATAATGTGCAAAATGGCGATCTAATCGGCAATAAAGAAATCAATCAACAGGCTAAAAGACTCACTCAACAATTAGCCCCGGTTATTCAACAATACCTTCCTTTACAAAGCTGGCAAAGTATTTTTGAAAAAGTTGAGTATGTCGCCAATCAGACCTATACTAATGTCTCTTCAATGCGTCAGGATATTCTGATGGGCAGAATGACAGAGATAGACTTTATCTCTGGTTATCTACTTGAGATGGCGGCAAAACAGCAAATTGTTTTGCCCGAACACCAACAAATTGTTAAACAGATCAAAAAATTAGAAAAAGAGTCAGAACATAGTCATAACTCTGTCACACTTTAGCACTTGGATTCAGATTAAATTCAAGCCTTTTGATATTCTTCGTAATGTTTATGACTCAATAATAATGGCCCTGGAGCTTCCTATGTCACCGACATATAAATCCTTACTTATACTGCTGATCTCTGGAGCTTTATTCACAGCCTTATTAATGGGCGGACAGTCTAATAGTCAAACAACTGCAGAAAATAATATTGATGCAGCGGAACTTGCCAGCCAACAGATAAGCCTACAACTTAACGACAATATTAGCGCACTTTCTGATGGTCTTATCAGTCTGTCAAATAATCCATTTTGGCAAGAGTCATCAGTACTTGAATGGCCACAACGTTTATCCAGCCAACAGGATATCTATCGCGCGGCAGGTCTTAATATCTTAGGAATTCACGCCAAATCCAAT
The DNA here is from genome assembly GCA_030590405.1 of Kangiellaceae bacterium. Lineage (GTDB taxonomy): Bacteria > Pseudomonadota > Gammaproteobacteria > Enterobacterales > Kangiellaceae. The sequence goes on along the minus strand of JAUUYO010000072.1, from coordinate 8,746 downwards.
GACGTTCTTTATATGGAAAAAATTAACCGACCAGGGCAGTTTTTTGGGCTACAGCAACCATTGCAAAAACTCTATAAAAATAAACGAATCACCCGAATAATTCAAACTTACAAAGAACAACCGGCCATCATTTTATTGGTGCCGGTAAAAACCGTGGAAAATGAGATCATCGGTAGCCTGATTGGCGTTAAATTTATAGATATATCAATGCTCAAAAACATTCATCACCTGTCTAAGGCACCTGTGGTGCTGCTAAAGAATAGCCAAAATTTTAGTTTGAGTATCGACACTTCTCCAGATATGACAGACTTTGATTTAGTTCCGCTCTTGTGGCCAAAAGAAATTCAGTCTTCTGTTTGGCAAATTGCCTTAATGGTTAAAAATAGCAGCTCATTGATCAACTCATTTTGGCAACTGATACTGGGGTTAATAATCACACTTGGCACAATGTTTTTTATCTGGCAACAATTACGGGTCAGTCAAAACACCCTTAGCCTACTTAATAACTCACTTAATATCGACAAACCAATCACCGAGCAGATAAAAACACTGACGGAGCTTAAAAACACCAATCAAGACGCATTCTTATCAGATTGTTCCCAAGCCATCATCAATCGATTTCAACAGTTAACCCAGCAGAAAAAAGCCCTTTCGATTGAAGTTAGAAAACTCCAGGAAAGCCAGCAACTATTACAAAAAAATGCCAAGGCAATGCAAACACAACGAGATTCAGCCGTTGCTGCGCCACGGCTCAAGTCAGAATTTTTGTCTCGCATGGGCGACGAAATTACCACCCCCATGAAATCGGTGGTTAGCATGTTAAAGTTGTTATCTGAATACCCGTTTGAAGCCGAGCCCAAGCAACTATTAAATATCGCCAAACGTTCAACCAGAACATTAGTCGACAACCTTAATAACATTTTAGATTTCTCAAAACTTGATGCTAATATGCTTAGGCTGAAGTCTAAAGAATTTAATGTGCGCGAATTGATCGACGATATATCCTCTGAACTTTCACACTATGCCAATGAAAAAGATCTGTCTTTGCAAGCCAGTAGCGATGCAGAAGTACCATCAGTCATCCAGGCAGATGTCTTCCGAATTAAGCAAATATTGCGTAATTTACTGGGCAACGCCATTCGCTTCACCAAATCGGGAGAAGTTTCCCTGTATGCCGATGTGGCAGCTAAAGAAGGTCATAAATTACTCCGTTTCACTATTGCAGATACAGGCATTGGCATGTCACCAGAAGCCCAGAAAGGAATTTTCGACTCATTGCAACAAACCACCAAATTGAGCAATAGCAGTTTTGCAGGTCGATTGAGATTGATTGTCTCCAAAAACCTGGCTGAATTAATGGGTGGAGAAATTGGCGTCATTAGTGAAATAGGCCAAGGGAGTCAATTCTGGTTTACTATCACTTATGATGAATAACCAGAGCGGAACCAGAAGCCGTTTTATAGGATCTAGAACGACCTTAGGGCCAGTAATTTTTCCATATCGATAAAATTGAAGAATTAAACCATTAGAGGCTGTTGAACTACGAAAGATCAACACCCCCTAGTTGGAGGCGGTTGATTTGATATTACCTTCAGCGAGTAACGATTTGATTTCATTACGTAAACTGGCCAAAGGCATTGGTTTACTGAAGACCCTGTCAGCCCCCATACCGCTGGCAAACTCAAGATAACTTTCGGGATCGGCTGAACCACCGCCAGAGTAAGCGATGATTTTGAGATCAGGGTACATTTCACGGACTTCAGAGATAAATTCCAACCCTTCTTTATTGGGCATTAAAATATCTGTGATCACTAGATCAGGCGCTTGATGCTCAAAATAAGCCAGCGCAAGCTCGCCATCTTCAGCCATTAGAGCTTCATGTCCGTCAAGCTCGATAACATCAGTTAACAAGCGTAACATTTGTGGATCATCATCCACTAAAAGTATGAGTGCCAATTGCACATCCTCCCTGTGATATTCGTCAACTAAAAATACAGAATATCGAATCCCATTAGTATTACGCGTTCCAATTAATTTTAATTATATCCTTTATGCTAGTACCTCATTCCAAAAAGTTTAACAACAAAGGATGAAGTGTTATCGACTAACATAAATCTACACCGCCAATTATGATTGTAGTTGGCAACAAAAACAATCGTTATGGGGATAAAAACTAACCAAAACCTTCAAAATACAGAATAATAGGACCTGTTTCTTACAAAAGATCGACTATCACTGAGTAATATCGTTACAATCCACATAAAGCGCTACTCACTTTATCTTGTAATTACCCCCTTTATGGCCAATCTATGCTAACCAAAATTCTCCCGATATATGAAAATGATGATTTTATTGTGATCGATAAACCATCTGGCATCTCCTTTCATAATCAACAAGGTACATCAGGTATCCACACCCTGTTAAAAGCCCAGTTGGGCGATAATATCTGGCCGGTACATCGACTTGATAAAATAATCTCCGGATTATTAATTTTCGCAAAATCTCAATACGTTGCGGCTGAACTAGGCAAAATGTTTGAACAGAGAAAAATCGACAAAACTTATATCGCATTAGGCGATAAAAAACCAAAAAAAAAACAAGGTCATATTATTGGTGATATGAAAAAATCGCGCCGAGGCAGTTGGAAACTATGCCAATCCAAAGTGAATCCTGCAACAACTCATTTTCAAAGTCGCTCTTTGCTCCCAGGTATTCGGCTATACTGGATCACCCCGACCACCGGAAAAACCCATCAAATAAGAGTTGCACTTAAATCGATTGGTGCCCCCATTTTAGGTGACCAGCGATATTCAGGCAGTAATGCAGTTCGCGGTTACCTGCATGCTTATCAATTGAGTTTTAGTTGGCGGGATGAACATAGCAATATTCATTGCCGTCCCAATTTTGGAAAATACTTTGTATCAAATGAAATAACGAACCTTTTGAATGAGTTTTCATTGAGCAATATCAATACAACGCTTCAAACCGAATAGCGGTTTTGCCGCTGTTTGGCTTGGTGAAATATACATGAGTCCTTATTTTCTTGACACTAATGATACTTGAATATTCAAAATTTGATAAAGACAGGTTTGCATTTCTTAAATCAGAACCGTTTAGATTTGATCTTGATAAATTTGCTTCACCTAAGTGAGTACCTTGAAAGTTCACTCCAAGTATTTTGCAGTTTGATAGATTAGCTCCATATAAATTGGATAAACTAAAATCCACACCAACTAAATTCGAATTAGAAAAATCAGCACATATCAGATCTGCTTCTTTTAAATCTAAATTTTTTAAATCTGCACCTGAAAAATCGGGTTTAACTGAGTGATTAAGTAGACGCCAATCATTCCACCTTTTAACTCCAGAGCGTAATATTGTTAGTTGTTCAGCATTTGCCATTTCTCGGATTCCTTATGCATCTAACGCCAGTATAATTTGCGCATTGAAGCGCAACGTAAATGCTTCAGATTAACACATTTGCTAGTTCCTATGCTACTATGTGTGTCGGATTGTGTAAATAAGAGTGTAAACATGGCTACTAATCTTGCAATTGATACAGCACTTCTTGATGAAGCATTACTTATAAGTGGGTTGAATACAAAAAAAGACACCGTAAATCAGGCTCTTACAGAATTCGTTCAGCGCCGAAAACAACGGGAAATAGTAGAGCTTTTCGGCTCTTTAGCTTGTGACGAAGGTTATGATTACAAAAAGGCTCGTACATGAGTAATGTCCTAATTGATACGTGTATGTGGTCTCTTGCATTTAGAAAAAAAAGCACTTCCGAAACAAAAGTTGCCGAAGAAATTACTAGCCTCATTGATGAAAATAGAGCCAAAATTATTGGTTTAATAAGACAAGAGGTGCTGTCTGGGTACAGTGACTTTCACAGATATGTCAAACTAAGAGATAAACTTAGATACTTTCCTAATGAATCAATAATTGACGCTGATTATGAAACTGCAGCTGAATATTCAAACCTTTGTAGGCAAAATGGAGTTCAAGGCTCCCATGCCGACTTTCTAATATGCGCTGTTGCTGCAAGACTAAAAATGAAAATCTACACTAACGATAAAGACTTTCAATTCTACTCAGAACATATACCCGTAAACCTGCATAAAGAAAACTAACGCTCAGCCAATAAATGCGCTGTTTCTTGCGGCTTTTTTGCTGCAGTGAATAAATCTCAAATAGCTATAAAACCTCTCCTTCCTTGATGCCAATAACGTTTTTGGTTGGCCATCAGACAATAGGCATGGATAACGGCGCTATATTCTTTGGTCACCTCGGATTGAACGGATGTATAATCCGAGGTTTCTAGCGTGCCCGCTAATTTGGCGCGTATGGGATTTGGGGCCATTGCTGGCGGGATCTCGCATTTACGAAAATTCTTCCACATAAGTCTCACAGAAATATTACCAAGCATCTCACAAAATTATATATATTCGCAATTAATGAGAGTTTAGCCGCACTTTAACGTTAAACATGGCGAGTTTAACGTTAAACAAGCATAGTAGTGACTTGAGTATTTAACGTTTAAGTACTTGAAATGCACAATAAAATAAATAACGCGTTAATATAAAAAGTAGTAACTTCAACGAACTTAAAGGAATAAGTGACCTTTTAGTTTTTGTTGATCATTCCTTTAATGAGTCACTCTATTATTCAGATCGCCAATTACAAAAAGAGACCGAAGTTAAATTCCGAACCTATATTTCCACAGCTTTTATTTTGTTGTTAAATAAAACAAACATTTGGAGAACTACATGAAATCATTAATTGTCATACTCTGCTTTTTCTGTCCAATTTCTTTTGTACAAGCAGGCTCAGATCAAACGGCAAGCAAAAACAGTTATTTAAGAACTTACGCACCCAATCTTTACATTGACAAAAGTACCAACTACCGACCTGTTTCAGAAAACTACGATAACTCCTTTCGATTACGAGATAATGTGTCCAATTATAATAAATGGAAAGATGGTTCAGGAACCAAAGGTTATGAAGTGACCGGCCATGTAAGACGCAGCTATGTTAGCGGCAAATCATTTATGCCATCTGGTTATTATTATGCGTTTGAATATTGGTATTACTACGTTAATAATGACAACTACCTATCTTCATTAGCGCATTATACCGATTGGGAAGGTGTGGTAGTTTGGGTTAAAGATTTGGGCAGCAACCCAGTTGGTGTGACTCATTTTTATCACGATGAGCACGATTACCATACTTGGGGACAAATCGCTAAATCGGGTAAGCACGTACCGGTTGGGATCGTCAATGATGCCCATGCTTCCTACCTTTTCAAAAATGGTGTTGATCCATCAAGAACTAAACCAAAGCATTGGATTGATATTTTGGCTGGTGGTTCGTGGAATCCAACCAAAATCAGTTATAGCAGTTTTAAATTGATTGCACAGCCAGGAGCGGGTAATGGTAGTAGCAGTTGGACGGATTCAGATGGTCGGCGCTGGTACACTTACTGGAATGAAATCAAAGATGGCAGCAACAGCTGGTATGCAGATTGGATGTGGAGACCAACCACTTTTCCTAAAAATAGTACAACGGATAGTAAAATGTCAGCAATTTGGATGAGAGACCAATGGAAAAACCCAGAAAAACATATCGATAACGATGGCGGCACTAGCTGGTAATCAACTCGAATCACTTGAGCGACTAACCATATCCGCTCAAGTGATTGCTTGTAAAATTTTTATTTTTGTAGGTGTGTGAACTGTCAATACTCATCTAAATTGCTCGGGTCACGCAGATGAACCATTTCATGCCATTTTTCAATCATTGCTTTTTCTCACTTTGCGAGTTTGAGGTTTAAGCTAGTATTTACACTTCATCCGATCCTTCTGCAATATCATCAAACAAAAAGGTGCTCAAATATCTTTCGCCTGTGTCCGGTAACATCGCCAGAATGGATGATCCTTTAGGTGCGTTTTGCGCGACTTTTAGCGCCGCTGCAAATGTACCACCAGCTGAAATGCCACAAAAAATGCCTTCTTTAGCAGACAATTCTAAAGCAGTGTCTCTGGCTTCTAAATCAGTCACCGGTAAAATTTCATCGATCACTTCTCGATTTAAAACAGACGCGACAAAATCAGGAGTCCAACCTTGAATTTTATGGGGTTGCCATTCTTTACCTTTTAATAGCGCCGCACCTTTTGGTTCAGTGGCGATGACTTTGAGATCTGGCCTGGCAGCCTTGAGTACTTCACCTACGCCGGTAATCGTTCCACCAGTTCCATATCCACTGACAAAGTAGTCCAGCGGCAAGCCAGCAAAATCTCTTAATATTTCTGGTGCAGTAGTATTACGATGGTATTCTGGATTGGCGGGATTATCGAATTGATTGGCAAGAAACCAACCATTTTTTTTAGCTAACTCTTCAGCGACTTTTAACATGCCAGTACCTCTTTCTGCCGCAGGCGTCAGTTTCACTTTTGCCCCTAGAGCACGCATAATTTTACGTCGTTCAACTGAAAAGGTTTCGGTCATAACCGCCACAAAAGGATAACCTTTGGCGGCGCAAACCATTGCCAATGCAATACCGGTATTTCCCGAAGTCGCTTCGATGACTGTTTGACCTTTTTCTAAAAGCCCTTTTTGTTCTGCATCGTTAATAATAGCGAAAGCAAGTCGATCTTTCACCGACGCTAATGGATTGAAAAATTCCGCTTTAACATACATGTCAACGTGACTGGGTGCCAGACGATTAATTTTAATGATAGGAGTGTTGCCAATGGTGTCTAAAATTGAATTGTGGATCATATTGTTTCCTCTTAAAAAATTCCAAGTTTTAAAAAAAGTATCCACCTTCTTAGAAGGTGGTTTTGATTCTCCCTAGAAGGGAGCCTTTGGCATTTTAATTGCGCTCCAGTTTAGTTAAATCAAGTAGGGTGGGCAATCTTTTCTGCCCACGCTGGATCTTTGAATTTAACGAAAATGGTGGGCAAAAATGACTGCCCACCCTACAAAATATATTTTAATTCAACATGTGCGCTGTCAAATTTAAGACAACGGCTTAGCCTTTGTCCAAGCCACCGCCTAAGGCGGTGGATATACAAGACTGATTATAACTAAAAACTAAGCTGATAATACTCGCATTGCAGACTCCGTTGAAGCTTTAACCTCTCCAGTAGTATTAAACCACGCTAACTGTTTGGACAAGGCCACCACTTCACCGACTAAGATCAATGAAGGCATTTGAATATCATTTTCTTCAACCAACTCAGAAAGTTGATCGAGCCTCCCAGTTAATACTCGCTGATTTTCTCGGGTGCCATTTTCTATCACGGCCACTGGTGTTTTTGCGTTTAAGCCGTGTTTAATAAGAGAGTCCGAAATGACTTTATTACGTAATAACCCCATATAAAAAACCAACGTTTGTTTTTCTGCTGCTAAACTGTGCCAATCGATGGTTTCTTGTTGTTTTTGATGTGCGGTAATCAATCGAACCGACTGGGCAAAGTCTCGATGGGTTAATGGTATACCGGCATAACTCGAACATCCAGAGGCAGCGGTAATACCGGGAACCACTTCATAATTTATCTGATTATCAGACAGCACTTGTAACTCTTCCCCGCCACGGCCAAATATAAACGGATCTCCACCCTTCAATCGTACCACCATCGAACCTTTTTGTGCGTGTTCGACTAATTTTTGGTTAATTTGAGATTGACTGGCAATATGACAATTTGCTCGTTTACCTACGTGGATTAATTCTGCCTTAACTCCAATCATCTGCAAAATATCATCACTGATCAAAGAATCATAAAGCACCACCTCGGCATTTTGCAATAATTTGTAGGCCTTAAGGGTTAATAACTCTGGATCGCCAGGTCCAGCTCCCACCAGATAAACCTTACCGGCGGCTTTGAGCTTGTTGTCATTTATTGGGCTAGCTTCAGAATAACCAACCAGGCGAAATTTATCTTTTCCCTGAAATTCTTTATACGAAGCGTCATTTCCCGAATAATTCATTGAAAATTACCTATTAGCACCTTGGTTATTTATTGCCTGACGATGCAGCTTCCTGACAATACCTTTTCCTGATGATACATTTTCTTGATGGTACAATATCACTGCAACTATTATATCGGTAATGATCAGAACATTTTATTGAATACTTTAGAAATAGATATTACTTCTTCCATAATAACCAATTGGAATAGCTATTATTGTGCGCTGGTGCTACATTTACCTGCCGAGACAAGCTCTACCCAATTCCTTCAATGTTAAATTAACTCGATGTTGAAAGAAATAGTTCCATGCTGATGAAAAAACGATGAAATTACAACAACTAAAATACTTACTCGCAATTGTTGAAAATAACTTCAATATAACGACCGCTGCCGAGCGTATTTACACTTCACAGCCGGGCATTAGCAAGCAGTTAAAACTACTTGAAGAAGAGATAGATCTGCGGATTTTTGAGCGTAGCGGAAAACAGTTAGTCGGGTTAACCGCGACTGGTGAACAAGTCGTACAGCACGCTCGAAAAGCGTTGCAGGAAGTCGAAAACATCAAACGCCTTTCTGACGATAAAAATCAAGTGGAACATGGTACTTTTCGACTGGCAACCACCCAGACCCAGGCAAAATATGTATTGCCAACAGTGCTCACTCGTTTTCATCAACGCTATCAAAATTTAGCCATAGACATACAACATGCCTCCGTCGATCACATTGTGCAACTGTTACTTGAGCAAAAGATTGATTTTGCCATCGCATCTGAT
>JAUUYO010000228.1 GCA_030590405.1 Kangiellaceae bacterium | reverse complement strand
GCTACGATGAAACGCCAGATAATATGAAAGATGAACTACTCGAATGGGCTCAGTCAGGCTTGCTTAATATTGTCGGTGGTTGTTGTGGTACAGGACCGGATCATATAAAAGCGTTAAATGAAATTGTAGAAACTTGCCAGCCAAGAAAAATCCCTGAGCTTAAACCGGCAACCCATCTTTCTGGTTTAGAAGAGCTAACCATCGAACCACAAAGTTTATTTATTAACGTAGGCGAAAGAACTAACGTCACTGGCTCGGCTAAATTTTTGCGCCTCATCAAAGAAGATGATTTTACCACTGCGCTCGATGTTGCCAGAGAGCAGGTTGAAAATGGCGCATCGATTATTGATATCAATATGGATGAAGGTATGTTGGATTCGGTCGCCAGTATGCATCGATTTCTTAACCTGATTGCCGCTGAGCCTGACATTTCTAAAGTACCTATCATGCTCGATTCATCCAAATGGCAAGTGATCGAAGAAGGCTTAAAATGTGTGCAGGGAAAAGGCATTGTTAATTCGATTTCACTGAAAGAAGGCGAGCAAGAGTTTATTCGAACCGCAAAATTGGCTAATCGATATGGCGCGGCGGTGATTGTCATGGCATTTGATGAAAAAGGTCAGGCTGATACTTACCAGCGTAAAATAGAAATCTGCCAAAGAGCGTATGATACTCTGGTTGAGCAAGTCGGTTTTGTTCCGCAGGACATTATTTTTGACCCGAACATCTTCGCCATCGCTACCGGGATAGAAGAGCACAATAATTATGCGGTTGATTTTATCGAAGCGACTCGTTGGATCAAACAAAATTTGCCCGGTGCATTAGTCTCTGGTGGTGTATCCAATGTGTCTTTTTCTTTCCGAGGAAACAATAAAGTAAGAGAAGCAATCCATTCTGTTTTTTTATATTACGCTATCAATGCTGGCATGGATATGGGCATTGTTAATGCAGGACAGCTTGAAATTTATTCTGAAATAGATCCCGAATTGAAACTCGCGGTCGAAGATGTGGTATTAAATAAAGATCCAGAGGCAACCGAAAGACTGGTGACGGTTGCCGAAAAATATATCGGTATTTCCAATGAAGAAAAACAGGAAAAACAACTCGCGTGGCGAGAAAAAGAAGTCAATCAAAGAATTCAACATGCATTAGTGAAAGGTATTACCAATTTTATTGATGAAGATGTTGAAGAAGCCAGACTTAATTGTGAAAAATCTCTTGAAGTCATTGAAGGTCCATTGATGGATGGTATGAACGTCGTCGGTGATTTATTCGGCGCTGGAAAAATGTTTTTACCCCAGGTGGTTAAATCGGCCAGGGTAATGAAAAAAGCGGTGGCTTATCTAGAACCTTTTATGGACCAGGAAAAACAAGCATCGGGTCAAAAACTTAGCTCAAAAGGTAAGGTGTTATTGGCAACTGTTAAAGGTGATGTGCATGATATCGGCAAGAACATCGTAGCGGTGGTATTGCAATGTAATGGTTACGATGTGGTTGATCTCGGAGTAATGGTGAGTTGCGATAAAATCATCCATACGGCGATTGAAGAAAAATGTGACCTGATTGGTTTGTCTGGATTGATTACTCCTTCGTTGGATGAAATGGTGACGGTAGCAAAAGAAATGCAACGGGTCGGTTTAGAGCTTCCCTTATTGATTGGTGGAGCGACTACCTCGCAAATTCATACCGCAGTTAAAATTGAGCCGCAATACGATTATCCAACGATTTATATTACCGACGCATCAAGGATTGTTAACGCTTCCAGAAAACTGTTAAGTGCTGAGAACAAGGCAGACTATGCTCAAAGCATCAAAACAGAATATGAAAATATGCGAGTAAAACGAGCGGAGCGAGAAGTCAAAAAAATCCACACCAGTCTCGCCGAATCTCGTCGATTTAAATCAAATATACAATGGCAAAATTATCAACCGGTAAAACCGACTTTTTTGGGAACCAAAGTCTTTGATGATTTTCCCTTGCAAGAGTTGGTTGAGCGAATTGACTGGACGCCTTTTTTTAGAAGTTGGGAGTTGGCCGGTCGTTACCCTAAAATATTACAAGACAGCGTGGTGGGTGAATCAGCAACTAAGCTGTTTAAAGATGCCGAGCAGATGTTGCAAAATCTGGTCGATGAAAAATGGTTAACGGCAAAAGCAGTAGTTGGATTTTTTCCAGCGAATAGCTTTGAAGATGACATCGAAATTTATACGGATGAAAAACGAAGCAGTGTACAACACAAACTGTTTTGTCTTCGTCAACAAAAACAAACCAGAGAGGGCAAGTCGAATCACTCTTTAGCTGATTTTGTTGCGCCAAATCATACTGATGTGCAAGATTATATTGGTGTATTTGCATTGACCGCTGGGATTGGTATAGACAAAAAAATTGAGCATTTTGAGTCACAAGGTGATGACTATTCAAGTATTTTATTAAAATCTCTGGCTGATCGGTTAGCAGAGGCCTTTGCCGAGCGGATGCATGAAAAAGTTCGTAAACAATTATGGGGCTATGATCAATCTGAGAAGCTATCAAATGAAGAACTAATCAAAGAAAAATATCAGGGCATCAGACCTGCGCCCGGTTATCCGGCTTGTCCGGATCATACCGAAAAAGCGACTCTTTGGGAGTTATTAAAACCGGATGAAAATATTGGACTTAACATCACCGAAAACTTTGCGATGTATCCCACCGCGGCAGTATCGGGATGGTATTTTTCTCATAAAGAATCTCGGTATTTTGGGGTGGGAAAAATTAATCGCGAACAGGTTGAGGATTATGCTGAGCGAAAAGGGTGGACGCTGGAAAAGGCAGAGAAATGGTTAGCGCCTAATTTGGGGTATGAAGTTTAGTGTATTCTAAAGTCAAAAGCGTTTCGCAGCGCTGCGAAATGCCCTTGAACTTAAAAATAAATAATAAGCACAGAGTAGCAGCCCAACAATCAAGTCACAAATTACAGATACCTATCAAAAATAAAATATATAAAAAGACACCCACCAGGCATAACGATACAATAGTCAAAATGAACCAACTCACCGAAAAACCAATCACCTGTCCTTATTGCGGTGAAATTATCAAACTATTAATCGACTGTTCAGAGCCAGAGCAAAGCTACATTGAGGATTGCCAGGTTTGTTGCCGACCGATTGAAGTGAAAGTGATAATCGATGAAACATGACAGGTTTTCGTTCAAGCCTACCATGAAGATGAATAACCCGTGATCTATGCAGTAATCGTCATAGTTATACTATTAATTATTCTCGCTCCGCAGTGGTGGGTTCGTCACGTGCTAGCAAAACACAGTCGCCATTTACAAGGCATGCCAGGAACAGGCGAAGAGTTAGCAAGGCATTTACTCGAACAATATGATTTGCAAAAAGTAAAAATCGAAGCGGCAGAGGAGGGGGCTGATCATTACGATCCCAAGGACAATACTGTTCGACTAAGCCCCAGCAATATGGCTGGAAAATCACTTACCGCGATCGCGGTGGCCGCTCACGAAGTCGGTCACGCAATTCAATTTAACCGCGATGAGCCAGTGAGTCATTTGCGTAAACGTTATTTGAATAAAGCTCACCAATTACAAAAAGTTGGTATTTCATTTTTAATGTTACTCCCGCTTATTGGCGCGGTGGTTCGAGTTCCGCATGTTATTGGTCTAACTGCCTTTATCGGGGTTATGACGATGTTAATTTCGGTGTTCATTTATTTGGCGATACTGCCAGAAGAATGGGATGCAAGTTTTAATAAAGCCTTGCCTATGTTAGATAAAGGCGACTATATTCCCAAACAATACTTACCCGCAATCAAGCAAATTCTAAGGGCCTGTGCTTTGACTTATGTGGCAGCTGCATTGGCTGATATTTTAAGATTATGGCGTTGGCTCGCGTTGCTTAAATATATGCGATAGCCAGAATTTTTGATTATTTTACTAATCCTGCATGAGAGAATTGATTCTTTGAAAGAATAACTAATATGCAAAATAGCAGTTAGGCAAAGATTTTCTATGCTTTTTTATTCTAAAAAACCTCTAATGTAATCCACATTTCTATCACACGAAGCTATAATATCTAGGGCTAAGGAATTAAATAACGACAGATATCGTTTTTAGCTTAATGTGTCCATTAAATTGGGGAAGGACAGTGGCAGTAAGTAGCACGGCGTTGGAATCGATAGATAATCTGGATGGTTTGACTCTCGAAGAATCGAATCAACTCATCAAAGTTCAAAGAGATATTCTTGAAATTATTGTGACCAGTGACGACTATCAGTTAGCGTTAGACTCCCTATGTTGTGCAGCAGAAGGTCTTGTTGAAAATGCAGTTGCGACGATATTATTCTTTAACCCTTCAAAAACAGCGTTAAAGCTACGTGCAGCTCCCAGTTTATCCGAACAAGCCAAAGCGGATCTCAATGGTTTGGTTCCGGATAATAATTCGGGTTCTTGCGGTACTGCGGTATTTACCGGAACCCCGCAATTTGTAAAAGATACCGGTATCGATAAACGCTGGCAGGACTTGCAACCTTTCGTCAATAGTCACAATATTCATGCCTGTTGGTCGATGCCAATTGTTGATCATAACAAACAAGTTATCGGCTCATTCGCTTTATCAAGTTTTTGCAGCCGATCGCCCAATAGATACCAAATCAATTTATTACAAATATCAAGTTATTTAGTCAGCCTGGTACTGCGTAGAGAGCAAGAAGCGTTAGCGCTGCAACAAGCGGCTCATTATGATTATTTGACTAATTTACCCAATCGAAATTTATTTAAAGAAAGAGTAGAGCAATCGATCGCAAGAGTCAGTCGTGGAGGCTCATCACTGGCTATATTTTTTATTGATTTAGATAACTTTAAGCAGATCAATGATGATTTTGGCCATGATGCGGGTGATGTCGTTCTCAAACAAGTCGCCGAACGTATGCAAAGCCGGGTGCGCTGTGAAGATACCCTTGCCCGCCTGGGGGGCGATGAGTTTGTTTTATTATTAGAAGATATGAAGGCGCAAGATGAATTGCGCCTGATAGCCTATAAAATTCTCGACTCATTTAGTCAATCAATAGAGT
>JAUUYO010000042.1 GCA_030590405.1 Kangiellaceae bacterium | reverse complement strand
TGTTGAACAAGCGAATAAAGTGGCACGGTAAAGATCCCGCCAAAAATCCCAATAAAGGCAATATCAAAAAGAATCCGCCAGTTACCTGATTGGGCGATAAATTCTGTCCATGAATAAATTGCCGCCATACCGGTTTGTGGATTAGCAAAATACAAATCAATCGCAAACACGCTCAGGCCAATTGCGCCAATTGGGACCAGGCCAATTTCGACTCGGCCATTCGATAATCTTTCGCACATGATCGATCCGACTCCTATACCGACTGAAAAAACCGCCAGGATCAAAGTGGCGACGGTTTCTTTACCGGCTAAAGAATATTGAGTGTAACTGGCGATCTGGGCAAGAAAAACCGCGCCATAAAACCAGAACCAGGAGATCCCTAGAATGGCCAGAAAAACGACCTTATTAGTACCCAGGAATTTAAGGTTTTTGTAGGTCTCAGTGAGCGGATTCCAATTGATCTTTAATTCTGGAACCACCGATGGAGTCAGCGGAATACTGCGACTGGTTAAGTAGCCAAGAATTGCAACAGCCAGCACGGTATTCGACAACCAAAAGGCGACATCCATTTCTAGCGCAGCAATCACTCCGCCGATAATGGTTCCAATTAAAATTGCTAAAAAGGTACCGGATTCAACCAGCGCGTTACCGCCCACCAGTTCATCTTCTTCCAGGTGTTGTGGCAATAATCCATATTTGATTGGGCCAAACACCGTTGATTGGAAGCCCATTAGAAAAAGTACACTGATCAATACTTCTGGACTGTCGATATAAAGGCCAATACTGGCTAATATCATAATACCGATTTCGGCCAGTTTGATATAGCGAATGCTTCGGGATTTTTCAAATTTATCGGCGAGTTGGCCAACCGTTGCGGAGAACAAGAAAAATGGCAAAATAAAGATCACTGCCGCTGCGGTGACTAGTAATTTTGAATCTAAACCTAACGCAGAAATTCCGCGAAAGCCGATCATAATAATCAATGCATTCTTAAATATATTATCGTTGAGCGCGCCAAGAGCCTGCGTCAGAAAAAAAGGTAAAAAACGTTTTTGTTTTAACAATGCAAATTGGTGTGGCTGTGCATCTTGCTGTTTGCCATTTTTTTGTTGTGTATTATCGCTCGACATCTTAACTGCTCCGTTACCTAATCTTTTTTATGGCTAGTTATTTTTCAACAAGTGGGGTAAAACCATCAATGCCACCATGTTTGTCCAGATCATCATCAAAGTTCAAATAATCAACATGCCGATCATAAAATACATGCACCTGAGGTTTTTGCATGATGTCGTCTTGAGTGGATTCGCGAGTGATATGCACTTCATCTTTCCATTTGTCGCCAATAAAAAAGAGTGGTGTTCCACAGTGAATACAATGACCGCGTTTCGCTTTTTCTGAGGAATTAAACCAGGCCACATCTTGCTCGCCACTAATAAAATTAAAATTCACTTTATCAACACCAAACCAGGTGACCAGTGGGCTCGCCTGAGTATGTCGGCATTGGGTACAATGGCAATGAGCGCACCACTTTACCGGTAGTTGTACCTGATATTGAATGCGGCCGCAATAACAACCGCCAACAATCAGTTTATTGTCGATGGGATTATTGTCTATTGGGTTGTTGTCTATTGGATTGTTGTCTATTGGATTGTTGTCGATGGGATTGTTCATTCTTATATCCTTCTACTCACAAGTTTTCAATCTTTGTCGGGATGAATAAAACAGCCGTTTTGTAAAAAATGGATAATCTGTTTGATAAGTGGACTATCCCACATCATAAAAGAGTGGTGCAAGGGTAATAGAATAAAGTCTGACATATTGCGACATTCGGTATTAGATACTTCTACCACTCCATCACCGGGGGCACCGTTGGTTGCAATCTTATAAAACCAGCTGACAGGAATAATGGGGTTGTACTCCTTACTACCCGCAATAATGCCGGTTTCTATATGTGGCTCTGGTAAGTTTTTTATTAGCTCGCTGTCAGGGACTAAATCTCGGGTTATCTTAGGGGTGAAATATTTCAAAAAGCCATGAGAGACTACATAAGAAGCAATTGAAGTGCCTTTATTCGGAGTGCCGAGCATGACACATCGCCCTAGTTTCCAGGGGTGTTTTTGGGCCAATATACCCCGAATGAGAATGCCGCCGAAGGAATGACCAACAAAATGAACGGGGATGTCTGGGTTGATCCAAGGTTTAATTTTATTCAGTAGTTGAGAAAGGATCTGCTCGAAATTGTTGGTAATGCCGTTGTAGCCAGCATTGAGCACCCGGTAACCTTGCTTTTTTAGTGCAAGTTCTATCTTTCGCATGCTGCGTGGTGACCGTCCGAGTCCGTGTAATAATATTATTTGCTGGTCCATGTTATTCATTAATGGTGTTGATTCAGGTTGGTTTGGGTTAATTCAGATTGAATAATTGAGCGGGAGCTAATTGATTTAACCAGCTTCAGTCGATAATCCAAAAAATTGTTTGCTATTGTTGAAGCATTGCATAGACAAGCTCTCGAGGCTAGTATTTCTTGCTTTGGCAATCACTTTAGCTATATGCGGCAGGTATTCCGGTAGGTTGCGGCTGGACTTTGGTTTTGGGCGTAAATCGCGAGGTAACAGGTAAGGCGCATCGGTTTCTAACATTAACTTATCATCGGGAATTAAATGAATGATTTCCCGTAAAGGTAAGCCGCGCCGCTCATCACACACCCAACCGGTAATACCGATATACAGGCCTAAATCGATATAGGCGTTAAGTTGTTGCTCGTCACCGGTAAAACAATGCACCACTGCGCCTTTTAGCTTCGGTAAGTAAGATTGCAACATTTCAAATTGCTGTTCAAAGGCATTTCGTTCGTGTAAAAAAACCGGCTTATTGATGCGACTGGCCAGCTCTAACTGTTGTTGGAAAACCAGGATCTGCTGATCTGGTGGTGAAAAATTGCGATTAAAATCCAGACCGCATTCTCCCACGGCTACCACCGATGAATGTTTAAGTAACTGCTCAAGCTGGTGATAATGCTCATCGGTAAAATTCCTGGCATCATGGGGATGGCAACCGGCAGTGGAAAACAGCTTGCCCGGATAAGCCTGACTGAGCTTAAAAGCTTGCTGGCTTTCCGCTAAATTCGTGCCGGTGATGATTTGGTAGCTCACTCCAGCGGCTTCAGCTTGTTGAATCACTTGATCGCGATCTTTGTCGAAGCGTCGATTGGTTAGGTTGACACCAATGTCTATCCATTTCATGGGGTTGTGTCCCGCTTTTATATACAATTTGAGAAGTTGGTTTTGGTTATTTGTCAGCGGAAAAAAATCTATTGGTGTAAACTAGCCGCAAGAGAAATAATAAAGGGTTATCTGGTCATGTCAACCTACACACTCTATGGTGCAGAGTTTTCCCTGTATTCTGGAAAAGCGCGAGCTTACTTGCGTTATAAAAATATTCCCTTCGACGAAGTGCTTTCGACCGCAGCTATTTACAAAAAAATTATTGTGCCAAAAACCGGCGTTAAATTTATTCCAGTAGTCAAAACGCCAGATGATGAATATTTACAAGACACTACCAATATTATCGACCAACTGGAAGTAAAACATCCCGAAAAAAGTGTTTATCCCACCACCACTAAACAGCGTTTGGTTTCATTATTGCTGGAACTTTATGGCGATGAATGGTTATTGATCCCGGCGATGCATTATCGCTGGAACCATGATAATTTTCCGTTTATTTATCAAGAATTCGGAAATATTATCAATCCTAAAATACCCGGATTTATCCGCACCTTTTTAGGCAAAAAAATTGGCAATCGATTTAAAAATATTGTGCCAATGTTGGGTATTACGGAAAAGACTATCCCGGCGATCGAAAAATGGTACGAGCAAGGTTTTCTGGCTGACCTTGATCATCACTTATCCAAATATCCTTTTCTGTTAGGCAATGCGCCCTGTATTGGCGACTTTGGATTCTTCGGCCCATTATATGCGCATTTATATCGTGACCCTTATCCGGGAAAACTCATGCGGGAGGTTGCGCCGAATGTGGTTGCCTGGGTGGAGCGGATGATCGATGCCTCTAGCGTTGAGGGGGAGTTTTTAGAAAATGATGAAATCCCTGAAACGCTGGTGCCAATATTGACCAATCTGTTTGATGTGCAATGGCCGGTATTGGAAGATACCGCTAACAAATTATCCGAATGGTACACCAGAGAAACCAACGATATTCATCTGGAACAACCAACGGCTATTCCCAGAAAATTGGGCATGCATTCTTTCACTATTGGCGGTATACAAGAGCAGCGATTGGTATTGCCATATTCACAGTGGATGATGCAAAGGCCATTAAACCTTTACCATTCATTTTCGTCAAAGGAAAAGCGAGAAATAGAACCATTGTTAAAACAAATTAACGGTCTGTATGCGATGCGTTTTGATCTGGAAAACCAAGTTAGCCGGGTTAATAATCAGTTTGTGATTGCCTAGGAGCCTGTCCCAGAATAGAGACACACCTATTTATTCCATGAAAGAATCCAGCAACAAAATAAATAAAATTTGGAAAACTGTACTGGTTATCCCTAAAGGCAAAGTCGCTAGTTATGGACAAATTGCTGATCTTGCCGGTTTGCCTGGTAGAGCCAGGTTGGTCGGTAAGGCGCTGGCTTTAGCGCCCAAAGAAATGCAATTACCCTGGTATCGCGTGCTTAGAAGTAGCGGTCAACTGGCGTTTGAAAAAGGTAGCGAAAATGCGGAGAAGCAAAAAGGCTTGTTGCAGCAAGAAGAGGTAGTTGTTTTAAATAATCGGGTGAAATTAAAACAGTTTGGCTGGCAGCCAGATCTTGCTGAGATGCTGATGGGCTTGAAGTATTAAGAAAAAATTGGTATTAGATTCCAAGTTTTGGATTTAAAAAATGAAGGCAAAAAATATGGCGTGGATAAAAACAATCAGCTTAGAACAAGCAACCGGCAAGCTCAAACAGATCTACAAACGGGTTGCTGGTCCAAATGGTAAAATCGATAATATTTTAATCGCCCACAGTTTGCGACCACACACTTTGGAAGGGCATATGCGGCTGTATAAAAACGTGCTGCATCATAACGCCAACCAACTACCAAAATCACAACTGGAAGCGCTCGGTGTTTTTGTGAGTCTACTTAATCAATGTGATTACTGTGTTGAACATCATTATCAGGGATATCGACGATTAATTGAAGATGATCAAAAAGCTGAAAAAGTATTGACCGCAATGCACGCGGGCAATCTGGGATTAGTTTTTGATAACAATGAAGTTAGTTTATTTGACTACGCCAAAAAGTTAACCCTCAATCCATCCAGTGTGTCTAAAGCAGATTTTAAAAAAATGAAATCAGCCGGATTTGATGATAGTGATATTTTAGAAGCCAATCAGGTGATAGGTTATTTTAATTATGCCAATCGTACTGTTTTAGGTTTAGGGGTTGAGCTGGAAGAAAAAGATATCGGACTGTCTCCAAATGACAACGATAATGAAGAAAATAGGGGGCACAATTAGCGCTAACTGTGCCTCATAATTTATATTTTTTGTTTATGTTGAGTTCAGGTCATTTAGTTGGCGAACACTCGTTTTAATAAGTCAGTCACTCTAGCCGCTGGATTTTTTCGGATCTTTTTTTCTTCCTGCGCTACCAGAACAAATAATCCATCTAACGATTTTTGTAAAACATAAGTTTCAATATTGAGGTTGGGTTTATCGGTAAAAGGGATCGAATCGTAAGTTTTTAATAATATTTTGTAGTCCTGATAAAAACCAATCTTTTCCATCGAGCGTTTGATGATCGGGCGGAATTTTTTTCTCAATTGAGTATTAGTCGTTCGTTCAAAATATTGAGTGGCCGCATTATCAGGGCCGCGTAATATATTCCAGGCATCGTTAAAGCTCATTTGCGAAATACTTGCAATAAATATTTGCTTAGCTTCTATGGACGCTGATTCTGCGGCGCGATTCATTTGTAATTCAAATTTATCAACATATCGGCCTAAACCGATATTTCTTAAGCTCGAATCAACTTTATTTAATTGCTGTGGAATAGCGATATGAATTAATGGGTTGTTACTAAAGCCTCCGGGCTTGCTGGTTTTACTAACGCTATTGCTCGTACCAATTTCAAGCGCCTGCTTTAACCCTGCAACTACCGTTTTGCTATCTAATGGTTGTTGGACTTGTTGTAGTGAGTCGGCTATTTGCCTAAGCTCGGAGCTTTTACAGCTAATCAGCAAAATTGCCAATGGTAAAGCTAAAATAATACTGAGGTATTGTTGGGTAATATTCTTTAGTAACTGTGGCATGATCTTCCTTTTGCTTGATTAGGTTAAAGGGCTATGATTATTTTAGATCAACAGCCCCTAAATTGGTATAATATTTTGCAATAGCCTGGCTCTGTTGAACGTACTTTTGTAGGCCTCGAACATATATGACACCAGGCACCAGTAAAATGATGTCAGTTTTATAGGTGAAACAACGACTTTTAATAATTTCAAATCACAAAGGGATTAAATTTAATGAATAAAAATATTATTTTTCTGTGCTTGCTAACTTTATCATTTGTAACTCAAGCTTCGGATAGTTCTACAATCCGTCAATCAAAAAACATTTCTCCAGCAAAAACGCAAGTCTACGTGATGGGCATGATCCACGGTCAGCACCTTAAAAGTCAATTATGGGGCATTGAACAGGTCACTCAAACCATTAAGGCAATTAATCCCGATGTGATTTGTATTGAAATTCCGCCCAGGCGTTGGCCAACAATTGTGGATGAATGGGAGAATAAGGGGACTCTATCTGATTCGCGGATCAAAGTTTTCCCTGAATACACTCAAGTTGTTATGCCGCTTTCAAAAAGTATGGACTTTGTTGTTGAACCTTGTGCTGGCTGGACAAAAAAAATGGCGTTAGAAAGGCGTGAACGGATAAAATTATTTTCTACCAGTGAACAGACTGCCGGTAAATATAAAGCTTATCAAGCGGCTGAAGAACAAGTTAAAAAACAGTTAGATGCCAATCCTGTTGTTGAGGATGATCCACTGGTGATTCATTCTAAAATTTATGATGAACGAACTAAGTTGGAATTAAGGGCTTATGATGAATATTTAAACGATTGGATTGGCGCGGGAGGTTGGACTAATATCAACCAGGCGCACTATGATTTAATTGAAAAAACGATTGCTAAATATCCTGGTAAAAAAATACTGATCACTTTTGGTGCTGGACATAAATATTGTTTTTTGGAAAAGCTAAAACATCGTAAAGATATTCAGCTTATGGATATTAAAGATTATTTACCCAGAACCCATTAACGATTTTGTTTTTTGTTAGCTAATTCCGCTTGCTTATTTTTGACAAATTCAACCGCTAAATCTGGAAAATCGGTAAATATGCCATCCACCCCAACCTGATAAAGAAAAATATCTAGCAAATGCTCAAAGTTTTTAGCGTAAGGCGGGATGCGAAAAGCTTCTTTACGGAAAGTATAAGGGTGGACTTTTAATCCCTGTTGATGGGCGTGTTCAACCATATCATCAATAATTAAATGATCGGCAGTGGATTTAATTGAGACCAGCATTGGTTTCCAGGGGCCAATGGCATCGGCGTATTCAGCGATGGTCGCCATGGCACCCGGCTCAAACATCCACTCATAATTGTAAGGGACTAATTTGCCCTCTTCAAAACGCATGGTTTCATTCCAACTGGTTTCCGCAATTAGTTGCACCAGCCTGATATCCATGCCCAGTTCGGGCATCAGTTGATCATTGATCCGTTTGGTTTCATCGGGGTCAAAACATTGCACAAAGGCTTTATCTTGCTGATTGGTGTAACCGTAATATTTCATCACTTCCAAAGTCTCTCTGCTAATATCTTTGCCCTCAAAGCGGTGAAACCACGGAGATTTAATTTCTACGTAAATGCCAACATCTTTACCGCGGCTATAATTGAGTCCTTGAATTAATTCGATCTCTTCTGCCAGAGTTGAAACCTGAAAACTAGATTTAAACAATGGAAAACGGCTTGGATAACCTGATGCTTTTTCGCCGCTTGTATGGTCAAGGCTAAAGCCCTCGGTCATTTTTAATTGCTTGATTTCCTGTAAGGTGAAATCGATGGCCAGCCAGCGTTGTTGACCAAAAATCAAACGCGAGCGAGCAGGGAAAATCTCCATCACATTGGTGACCCGATCAAGGTAGGGGTCGTGTAAGACCACCAGGTGATTGTCTTTGGTCATTACCACATCTTGTTCGATGTAATCAGCATTCATCGCATGGGCCATCGCTTTGGCAGCTAATGAATGCTCCGGTAAATAACCGCTGGCACCGCGATGAGCGATGATGAGTTTAGCTGTGCTTTGTTGGTTTTGCATGGTTGATTTCAAAACTTGTTTAGGTTGAGGATTAATCGCGCATCCGGTGACTGCAAGCAGCACTGCAAGTATGGTCAATAAATTTTTTTTCATAATGAACTCCTTGAATCAGATCTTTTTGACCTATCTCTTTTTGAACTATCTCTTTTTGAACCGTATTTCTTCGACTCGTGATGGGCTACTTCATGTTTAAGGGTCATGCTGATCAAAATAATTGCGCAGATGCAGCCGCTTACCAATAAAATAAATCCACCATTCCAACCAAAATAATCGACAGTGTAGCCTAAAGTAATATTTGCCACTAAAGCGCCGCCTAAATAGCCAAACAGCCCGGTTAATCCGGCGGCGGTCCCCGCTGCTTTTTTAGGCACCAGCTCCAGTGCATACAAACCGATCAGCATCACCGGTCCATAAATTAAAAAACCAATCGCCATCAACGCGGCGATATCAATACCTGGATTGCCCAGCGGGTTAAGCCAATAAATAATTACCGCGATTAATACTAATAGCATATATAAAATAGCCGCTGGCGAGCGTCGTCCTTTAAACCATTTGTCGCTGATCCAACCACAGAGCAGAGTACCGGGAATACCGGCCCATTCGTAAACCGCGTAAGCCCAGGAACTTTTATCGAAGGTGAAATCTTTAACTTCGTGTAAATAAGTCGGTGCCCAGTCGAGTACGCCGTATCGGATCAAATATACAAACGCATTGGCGATGGCGATATACCATAGTAATTTATTATTTAATACATAGGATAAAAAGATCTCTTTGCCGCTAAATTCCTGCTCATGCTTTTCGCTGTAATCATCTGGGTAATCGTTACGATATTTTTCTATCGAAGGAAGGCCACAGGACTGAGGGGTATCTCGCATTACTAATAAAACAAAAAAGGCAACCAGAGCCGCAACACTGGCGAGTAGATAAAAAGCGCTATGCCAGTCATTAAACCAAATCATCCCCAAACTAAACAGGTAGGCCATTAATCCGCCGCCAACATTATGAGCCACATTCCAGAGAGAAACGGTTTTTCCGCGCTCATTACCGGAAAACCAGTGCACCATCGTTCGACCGCAAGCAGGCCAGCCCATTCCCTGAACCCAGCCATTAATAAACAGTAAAATAAACATGCTCAACACGGTTTCGGTTGCCCAGGAAGCAAACCCGAAAATAAAGGTAATTAAGCAGGAAATAATCAGGCCGGTAAATAAAAAATATTTCGCATTACTTCGATCAGAGACATTACCCATCAAAAATTTGCTCAGACCATAAGCGATTGAAATTGCCGATAGAGCGACACCGAGTTGTCCTTTGGTAAATCCTTGTTCAATAATCAGGTGGGGCATGGCCAGCGAAAAACTTTTTCGCACCAGATAATAACCAGCATAACCGGCAAAGATACCAATAAAAACTTGCCAACGCAGCTTTCGATATTCAGCATCAATTTTATCGTTGGGTAATGGTACTTTGTGCGCGGCGGGTTTAAAAAATCCTATCATTAAAAATGACCCTTAATTTATTGTTTTCTATAGCAATTCTTTTATAGCAATGCGATTAGCTTGCTTTAACGCAGGAAAATCATCATCCATAAATTCAGTTAATATTTCATTTAAAAATCGAAATCCGGTTTCGGTTGGCTGAATGATATTGTTTTCTTGTTTGATTAACCCGCGAGAAGCACACCTTTCGATGGCTCCTTTAATTTGTGATAAAAGCAATCCGGTGGTTTGAAAAAATAGCTCTTCACTAACGCCATTTTTTAATCGCATCGCGTTTAACATAAATTCCAGTGGTAATTCCTGGTGCTCTAAAACACGAGTGTTATCAATAAATAATTTTTCTTTATTCAAATAATCTTTAGGATTTCGCCATTTACTGGTACGAATGATTTGCTGAGTATCGGCGCGGGTTATTTTTCCGTGAGCGCCAGCACCGATCCCAATATAATCACCAAATTGCCAATAATTAGTATTGTGCCAGGAAGGATATTTACCAGATAAATTAAATGCAGAAACTTCATATCTTTGATAATCTTTGTTATTTAAAAACTGAAGGCCTTGTTCACTAATATCAGCTAGCCGATCATCACTCGCCATTTTTGCAGGCGGACTGTAATGAAATTGGGTATTTGGTTCCAGCGTCAATTGATACCAGGACAAATGTTCTGGTTTTAAATGTGTCGCGATTTTCAAATCATTGAGCGCTTGCTCTATGGATTGGTCAGGCAGGGCGTACATTAAATCGATATTAATGTTTTTAAATCCTGCCTCTCTGGCAATTTCAAAAGCTCTTTTGGCTTCATCAGCTTGATGGATTCGACCTAATGTTTTAAGAAATTCATCATTAAAACTTTGCACGCCGATGGAGATGCGATTAACTCCGGCATCAAAAAAACCTTTGAATTTTTCGGCTTCCACAGTGCCTGGGTTAGCTTCCATAGTGACTTCTATATCGGCTAAAAAAGGCAGTCGAGCGCGAATACCCGAGAGCAGGTTATCCATTGCAGTAACGCTCATCAAACTGGGGGTTCCGCCGCCGATAAAAATACTGGTGATTGAGCGTCCCCAGATGGCAGGAAGTTCTTGATCTAAATCTGCCAGCAGCGCTTCGATGTATTTTTGTTCGGGAATGGCTTGTTCGGGAACGCCCTGTTTAAGCGCGTGAGAATTAAAATCACAATAGGGGCATTTTTGTACACACCAGGGAAAGTGGATGTACAGGGATAACGGAGGGAGTTGGGTGATGGCCATGGGTAAATAAATTTTTGGTTCCAGATTCGTAGGGTGTATTAGAGCGTTTTTTAGCTTGTAATATCCTAAATTCAAATAATAAGGCAATTTTTATAGTTTAGTATAACGTCCGTCGGATTACGGTCGAAACGCAACCTGATCCGAGCTACGGTTTAGTTTTTGCATAAATTTTAGCAAACGCTTTTAGTGCTTTGCCGCGATGGCTAACCGATGATTTTTCATCCGCAGTCATTTGTGCCGCTGTTTTGCCTGCAACCGGACAATAGAATATTGGATCGTAACCAAACCCGCCATTGCCTGATTCTGCTTCTAATATAATGCCTTCCCAGCTTGCCTGGCAAATAATCGGCGTTGGGTCCTCACTGTGGCGCATATAAACAATAATGCATTGATAACGAGCGGTTCGTTTCTCTTTTGCCACACCTTGCAGGCTGGATAAGAGCTTGTCTAAATTTTGTTGGTCGTTGGCATCTTCTCCGGCAAATCGAGCGGAGTAGATCCCCGGTCTTCCTTTGAGATAGTCCACCTCAAGGCCAGAATCATCAGCGACAGCCGGCAAGCCTGTGACTTTGCAGGCATGGCGGGCTTTGATGATGGCGTTTTCGACAAAGGTTAAACCATCTTCAATCGCATCTTCGACTTTATATTCAGATTGTGGCAGTAAATCCATAGAATATTGGCTAAGGATTGCAGATAATTCTTTTAGTTTCTTTTTATTACCGCTGGCGAGTATGATGGTGTTTGAGCTTGGCATCGAAATTTATTTATCTTAGTATTAGAAAACAGTGATTTTATCGTTTTTCTGGCCAAATTGATATGTTGCTCTTTGTATTGTGCAGAGGTTGCATTGTGCGGAAATTGCATCAGGCTTGAGGCGGTATTTAAATTTTTCAAAGAAGACACATCAATGATGAAACTTTACGGTATGGGACAGTCGCGATCATTCAGAGCGCTATGGGCATTAGAAGAAGCAGGTATCGATTATGAATATGTTGCTATAGAGTTTGGTAGCAGCGAAAAAAATGGGGCTGCCAGTAATGATTATCGAGCGCTTAATTTTGAGTCTAAAGTGCCGACCTTGGAGGATGGCGATTTAGTGCTGACCGAAAGTGGTGCGATCCTTAATTATATTGGCGCGAACAGCCCTAAGTTACATTTGATCCCAATTGATGACTTAAAACGACGAGCTAAATATGATGAAATTTGCTGCTTTGTATTAACCGAGTTAGAGCAAGGCTTGTGGACTAATGGCAAACATCGTTTTGCTCTACCTGAGCCGCAAAGAGTACCGGATGTCTTGCCGACCGCTACCTGGGAATTTAATAAGGCTATTAAAACACTACAACATACCTTTGATGGCGAAGGATTTGTATTAGGTGATGAGTTTACAATGGCCGATGTTTTGCTAGCACAAACTCTGGCCTGGGCGGAACGCTTTGAGTTTGATATGCCGGAAGAATTATTAACTTACAAAAACAAAATGTATTATCGCAGCGCTTGTAAAAATCCGTTGAAGAAGCTGGAAGAGAATCATTAGTTGGAAATATGGGATAATGTTTTCCCCATCATATCCTGGAGTTTGAAATGTCATTTTTGCCTGGTACGTTTTTGTATGCCTCGGTAGGGGTATGTTTTTTATGCACACGCTGAATTAAGATTGGTGGGCACGAAAGGCCGTCCCCTTCCTGGCTTTAGTTAAATCAAGTAGGGTGGGCAATCTCTTCTGCCCACGCTGGATCTTTGAATTTAACGAAAATGGTGGGCAAAAATGACTGCCCACCCTACAAAATACATTTCAATTTGACATGTGCGCTGTCAAATTTAAGACAACGGCTTAGCCTTTGTCCAAGCCACCACCTAAGACGGTGGATATACAAGGCTGATTATAAATTTTGTTTAACGCCGCATTTAAGGGGAATTTGAGCGTAGCGAAAATTTTTCCGTAATATGCGCTTGTTAGTGTATATTTTTTAAGGCCAAATACTTGACGTATTCTTCCACCTGTTTGTGGTGATTTTTTGCTTTCTTTTTTAATTTTTGATTTTCAACTGGATTAAGTCTAATAGTTAGTGAAGGATCTAACTCGGGGTGCCCCCACAGAAGACTAACTGGTTGCTTTATTAACGTTGCTATAGCTCCAGTGACTACATCATTCACCAAGCCTACTTTCAGTGATTGATCATTTGCCATCGGTATACCAGAGTAATTTCCAAAGCGCCCTGTATGTACCGGCTGGGATCTGAGGCTGTATAACTCACTAGCAAATTTTTTTCTGCTCCTGAGTCTTCCGAACGCTTGTTCAAAACCGGAATGAGCCATAACTTCATCCATTTCTTTAGAGCAGAATTCTTCAAGAAAATAGATGAATCGTTTGCTTAGTCTTTGTGTTTTGGCTGCTTTAAGGTTCGGCACAGTCAACGCCTCAATAGCAGAAACAAAGAACAAGAGAGTGGAGTGGTCCGTCCTTTGCAGCATTCCGGCTTCGTAAGCCATCATAGCGCCAACCAGACGATCTGCTAATTCCCCAGCTCCAGTTAAGTGGCAGTTTTCAAGCACACTCCAAATTGGCGAGTCCTGAAAACCTAGTTCTAGAATATCGTTTGACCTAACCCCCTTAATAACCTCACTAATCTTATCTTCATTAACAGGAAAGATGGCAGCATCTGGTGTTAGAGGAGTACCAAAACAACTTGAAAGAACTGCACTCACTACCGGAACCAACCTTTCAACCTGTAGCTTTGAGAACGGGCCTCCAGCAGCACCCGGTGACACAATCGATGCCTCTATACTTAGCTTGGGGAATAGCGCAGGATGCTCTCCTGTTTCATCTTTTATTTCAAGTAAGGCAGATTGCGCCAAACGCAATTTTTCCGGCCATCTTTTATATGTACCCATACTCCTAAACATGTGCAGTAAGGAATGTTGGTCTAGATTAGCTTGTTGTGCAGCGAACCTAATTGACCACCAGCTTCCAGGAGTTGGGCTATTATTTTCTATTTTCTTAAGTGATTCATCTGATATTTTTTCTACAGCTTCTGAAATTTCTTTTGGAGAACTTATATCAAGAGCCTTTTTCTCAGGGAGGAAAATTATCTTTATCGCATTCCTTTCAGTAGTGTTTAATGTCCAAGATTCGCCTGACGTTCCTTGGCCCGTAATTTCTACACGCCCCTTAGCCAACAAGAGAAACCAATCTTGAAATAAAAGAGCGTGGTCTCTTGTCAATATTCTTTCTATTCGAAAGTCAGAATATTCCATTTTCACCTACATAAGTTAGGTTAGCTGTAGACACTAACGTTTATGTCATTTGACCCTCGCTTGCCATAAGCGAGAGCGCGTGGCGAGTGAGTGGTCAAATGCACATTTGGTTATAATTTACCTGCTGCCTTGATATGTTATGTCGCCTTCATTAATACCTAGGTCATGGCGCATCGCATTCAACATTGCATCGGCTTTTGTACGCATTTCTGTCCAACTAGATTTCTGACCTTCGTACATTAGCGGAGTGAAAAAATCTATAAGTTCATTATATCGATTCATAACTTCTTGACTCGATACTAAAGAAATATAACCGTATGCTTTGTTTCGATTTAGAGCAAAAGACCTCTCGACTTCTACTGATAGATTTTCTTGTTTACCAAGCGTTATAGCTTCAAGTTCTCTTAATGTTTCTGATATAACATGAACCACATCACGGTATATCGCCAACTTATCATTATGCCGCGTAACATCTTTTTGCTTGATAAGTTCGAGTTCTGTTTTAATACTCTCAAGTTTTTCAGAGTGCAAAGCTCTTTCATTTTGAAGCATGCGTTTGGCCCATATTCCAGCGAGCCAATTTGAACAAACGATAACAATTATCGCCCCTCCACCTAAAGAACCTATAACTGCAATGGCGATTTGAAAAATTTCAGTCATGCTTAACTCCATTTATAATGTTTGCGTAACAGGCGCGACGTAAGGAGCGTCTTAGTTGACGCAGTTGTTACGTTAAAATTTATCAGATATTTCTTCCCATTCATTATCATATCCAGACGAACGAAAGTAGGCCATAAAGGTAATTATGATTTTTTCTAGTATGTACTCGCTGTTGTCATCAGTTTCTTTTTCTTCTGGTAATTTATAGTGAATCATTTGATTGCCCTCGTTCCATCTTTGATGATACTCATTCTATCTGCAACCCATTTTAGTTTTTTTACTAGAGTATCTACAGTCATTTTACGTGTTACTGTTAAAAAATAATGTCTATCATCCTTTTCATCAGCAACAAAATTCAAATCCGATGGTATATCAGCTTTCTCTAATACCCAATAAACATCAACTGATTTACCGGGATTTTTAGATGATTTTAATTTATAGATGCTTTTTAAGTGTTGCCAATGAGCAGAGAAGCTTAGCCCCATTTGATTGTGTGGTTGCACCCATTTTTTGCAATTCGAAAAAAAGTAGTCTCCTATTTGAATTCCCTGGACAAGCTCAGTATTTTTTGCTACATCACAAGCTCTGTAGAATATAGGGTTCCCACCTTCTGGTATTGGCCGAGAAAGCACCTTACCTTTTTGTGACTCTAAGTTTTTTATATAGTCTCGTAGATCCGTTAATATTTTGAATTGTTCCATAATCTTTCCAGCATTCTGTTTTTTAGATGTAACGTTGCCAGTTGACGAAAATGACTGATGCGACGGAGGAGTCAGTAGTTGTTTTTCGGCAACCTGGTCTGGTTAAAAAAGCGGCCTATTGATACGACTGCTTTTGGGTTGTGTGTCTGTTACGTTGACACGATTTATTTAATTGGTACATTACAAAATTGTTGCTTCGTAGTACCTACTGTTGGCAAACTTTAAATACTAACTTCAAAACCACTTCGTAGCGCTACGCTTTCCTACGAGTTACTTTTTCCAAGAGCTGAAAAACTAACGAAAAAAGCCCTGACGTT
>JAUUYO010000177.1 GCA_030590405.1 Kangiellaceae bacterium | reverse complement strand
GAGTACTTCTTTTATACCCGCTTCCAGCTGAGTGTCTCTGCCTTTATTCACCAATACAGGGTTAAGCACTACATCCATATCAGGTGCCACTCCTTCATTTTCAACCCGCCATTCGTTGTCTGGAGTAAAAAATCGAAAGAAAGGCACTAATACCATGCCACCATCAATGGTTCGGCGATTAACTGCGATACCGATCAAACCACCCCAGGTTCTTTTACCGATCAACTTACCAATACCCATTCGTTTGAAACTATATGGAAGAAAATCGCCACCAGAACCGGCGTCCTGATCAATTAACATCACTTTGGGACCATAAACAGCGCCGCCGGGAGTATCAAACAACATACCATCTCGATCTTTCCAGCTGGCTAAATATTGTCGAGATAAAATATCGGTAATGTAATTTGCCGCCTGACCGCCGCCGTTGCGTCGCTCATCAATAATCATGGCTTTTTTATCGGTTTGGGCAAAAAACATTCTATTAAAAAAAGTGAAACCGCCACCAGCAGTATCAGGTAAATAAACATAACCCACCTTCCCTTTGGATGCTTTGTCTACGGCCTTACGATTACCTTCCACCCATGCCCAAAACCGTAAATTGCGATCATTTTCGATCGGCTCTACGACGACCTTTTGGGCATCTTTCTTTTTGCCGTTGCTGCTAACCATCAAAGCCACTTGCTTACCGACCGTATTTTCAAGTAGAGAATAAATGTTAATATCGCCAGTTAATTCAATTCCATTAATGCTATGAATGATATCCCCCTGCCTGGCTCCAATTCCTGGCGCTGCTAGCGGCGCTTTTAACGATGGATTCCATTTTTCTCCGGTGTAGATTTTTTTGATTTGATATTGGTTTTTTACTACGCGTAAATCAGCGCCTAATAACCCAACTGGTACTGGGGTTTCAGTTGGAATATCACCACCAGAAACGCGGTTATGACCAACCTCCATTTGAGCGATCATTTCGACCATCAATTTATTTAAATCGGCTCTTCGACTAACATGGGGAAGAAGTTTTTTATAACGTTTACCGACAGCCTTCCAGTCGAGTCCATGCATATTTTTTGCATAAAAATAATCTCGCTCAGTTCGCCACACTTCGTCAAAAATTTGCTCCCATTCAGCTCGTGGATTAATTTTTGTTTTTACATCAGAGACATCAAGTGGCTTTGCTTCCATTTTTTCGCCCACTTCAGCGGTATTTAATATTCCTTTTTGTGAAACAGTTAAAATCACTTTACCATCAGCAGATAAGTTAAATGCCGCCACATCCTCTAATACTTTTTCGGCTTTCTTTTCTTCAAAATCAAAACGAATAAGGTTATTAGTATTGGTCGGTTTGCCATCTGCTTCAATACCACTTCCAGGTTGGTTAAATTGAATATAATAAAGATTTCCATCGTGGGCGACTTGCATACCAAAATATTTTTTTTGCGCAACTGGTAACGCTACAATTCGATCAGCGATGTTCTTTATATCAACCTTAACAACAACCTCTTTTTGTTTATCATCAGCTTTTTTGTTCTTATCATCATCACCATTGCTACTGTCATTTTTCTTGTTATCAGAATCACTTTTATCTTCGCCTTCTTCATCTGATTTTGGCAGTAGTGGAGACTTACCATCCGCCGCAAGCACAACGGCATAAATACCGCTTCTTATGGGTCGCTCCTGAGTGGACATATCTAAACCGACAGCGGTAACACCGGCATTAGTTGAAGCGGTGAAATACAAATATTGACCGTCTGGACTAAAGGCGGGGCTGGCTGTGTGACTCATGCCATCAGTCACCTGATAAGATTTTCCTCGTTTAAAATCATGCAGATAAATATCAGCAAAATAATTAGCTCGAGATTTAGTATAAGCTAACCACCTGCCATCTGCAGATTGTGAGACCTCCAAAAAGCCTCGGCGATTGTCGGTGTCAATTTTTTTTCGTTTTCCATTTTTTGGATTAATCGACCATATCCCTAAATGATTATCCGCATAAATGATTTTATCGCCGTTACCCGCCCAGGAAATTAAATTGTAATCAGCAGGTTTACCTAAAATGAAAGATTTGTTTTTCTGCTTGCCCGATTGATCAACAATGATCAGTTTCTGCTCGCCGCCCTGATCAGAAGTGAAAGCGATTTTTTTTCCCTTTGGAGACCAAAGTCCATCTCTTTCACGCACGCCATCGGTCTGGGTTAAATTACGCGTTGAGCCATCTTTTAGCGGCACTGTAAATATTTCACCCCGCGCACTGACTAAAGCTCTTTTTCCACTAGAAGATAACCGCGAAACTTCCATTGATTTCATCGCGTCTTTCCATTGCGTTCTAAGTTCTGGTAAATCAGGGTTAATACTAATCGAAATATCAACTGTCTCACCACGATTGGTATCTAACAGTTTTAATTCTCCACCAACCGCAAAAATGATATTATTATCTTTTGCATCGGCTGAGGAAATATCCCAGGTTTTTTCATAACTTATTTGATTAACTTTTTTATTTTTCACATCGTATTTATGCAGGTTACGAACTTTATCGCGATCCGATAAAAAGTAAATGTTTTCACCAACCCACATTGGATTAGTGTCGCTGGCTCTAACATGGGGTATTTCCTGATAAGAACTCTCGCCCGGCTTGAGTATCCATATCGGTGGTGTGGAACCACCACGATGGTTACGCCAACCACTGGCGCCTCTGTGGGCGGTGTTATAAGGTTGATAAGCCAACGTTTTACCATCTTGTGACCAATCAGCCGCATTAACCACCGCGTCCATGACTTTTATTGGCAATCCTCCTTTGGGTGATATTTCCCAGGCTTGTGCGCTACGGCCACTGGTCATTTCTCGTTGACTGGTAAACAAAATTCGTTTTCCATCAGCACTCCAACCATTAACAGTATCCGCCCCCGGATGCCAGGTTAAGCGCTCAGGTTGCCCACCTGAAGTTGATATCAAATAAATGTCCTGATTATTATTATGGTTAGCAGAATAAGCAAGCCACTTGCCATCCGGCGAAAAATGAGGAACGGATTCATCCGCAGAACTGGAAGTTACTCGATGGGGCATTGTGCCATCTTTGTTGGCAAGCCAGATATCACCAGCATAAACAAAAGCAATTTGCTTACTTGAGATCGCGGGTTCACTCAATAATTTTGTATTTGCTTGAACAATACTCGTTAGGCTGATCGATGAAAAAAACAAAATCGTATTAAATGTTTTTTTTATGTCCATTATTTCTCTCCAGGTATTTCATTTTTGTATAATCTGTTTTTTAATATAATCTGTTTTTTAATATAATCTGTTTTCGTAAAATCTGTTTTTCGTATATTGAACCTGGAATAATCAAGTTACCTTCGTCATTGTCTGGTTCATCCAGGGTCCGTTGATCTTTCATAATTCAACAGTTTCTGGTCAACAGCTCCCAACAAACATCATTTTAATGCCGCTTGATAAACCGCTTCGGCGACCGCTAAATGGGCGGTTTTATTCAGTGCCGATGGGACTAAAGCATTATCTTTGGCAAGCTTTGATAAAGTTTCAGCTGCCGCAATCCGCATTTCATGAGTAATTTCTTTAACCCCGGCATCCAGCGTTCCACGAAATAGGCCGGGAAAAGCCAACATATTATTGACTATTTTTCCGCAGGTCGCAAAACGAGCCCCTTGCTCAATCGCCACCGCTGGTTCGATTTCAGGGTCAGGATTGGTCAATGCCATTATGATCTGCCCTTCTCGTACCATTTCCGGTTTAATCAAGCCTTTTACGCCAGTGGTTGCAACCACGATATCAGCCTTGGCCATCAATTCGGTTAATCCGAGTGGCTGCCCGCCTAAATCACTCAAACGCAACATGGCATCCTGATCAATATCACTGCCCAAAACCTCTTTAACGCCGTACTCCCGCATCAGGCTACAAATACCAATCCCGGCGGCACCTAATCCGATTTGACCAAACACACAACTTTTTATGTTCACCCCAGTTTGTTTGGTGGCCGATAAAAGTGCGGCCAATGCAACAATCGCGGTGCCGTGTTGGTCGTCATGAAAAACCGGTTTATTCAGCCGTTGGATCAGTTCATCTTCAATTTCAAAACATTCTGGCGCTCGAATATCTTCTAATAAAATCGCGCCAAAAGAAGGTGCAATCGCTTCAACTGTTTTGATAATTTTTAAACTGTCTTTGGTATCGAGTAAAATCGGCACGCCCGATAACTCCACTAATTCAGATAAAATGGCCGCCTTGCCTTCCATTACCGGTAATCCGGCTTCTGCACCAATATCGCCTAA
Source organism: Kangiellaceae bacterium (assembly GCA_030590405.1). Taxonomy (GTDB): domain Bacteria; phylum Pseudomonadota; class Gammaproteobacteria; order Enterobacterales; family Kangiellaceae. The sequence continues at coordinate 2,780 of JAUUYO010000177.1, read as the reverse complement.
CCCCAAAATAGCGGTACCGTTAGTGACGATCGCCACGGTATTTTGAATATTGGTGTAGTCTTTAATTTTCTCTGGGGATTCTTTGATTGCTTCGCAAACTCTGGCAACACCAGGCGTGTAAACATCCCGCAGGATTTCTAATGAGTTGATGGCAATTCTGGAAATAGTCTGAATTTTACCCCCTTTATGTCGATTAAAAACCCGGTCTGACTTACCCACCATTTTGGTTTCTGGCAGCAGATTGATCTGCTCAATCACATCGTCAATTTTAAGGGTATCGTCATATTCAATGGTGATCTCCCAAATGGTATCTTTGTCTAACCGTCTGACAGCATTTAAACCTTCGACGGTGACATTCAAGTCACCTAATACGCCTAGCACTTTAGCCATATTACCGGGCTTATGGGGGGCTTCGACTAATAAAATTTCAACAACGCGCATTTAACTTTTCCAAACATTAAACTAAGTATTAAGGTTAACACAGCATTACAGTACTGGGTACGGGGAGAAAGGTAAAACGTCAGATCAAAAAGCACTTTTACTGCTAAAGTAGCATGGAGCAAAATCATTGGTTAAAGGCTGGATCAGATCGGTAATAAAAAAGAACGTTGACTTTAAGATCCAACCCAGGATAATCAAAGGCAAAAGCACCACAATACCGCCAAATAATGATTTTCGAAGAAATAGCTTTATGTTCATAATTGGTTGTCCCTTAGCAAAATTATGTTACATATCATAACATCAACAATAGACACGTAATTAATAATTCAGGTATCCTCAAGCATTGCTTTGTAAACCTTTATTTCCAATAGTGACTATTTAATCCAAGTTAATCCAAGTTAATCCAAGTTTAAAATTCTTTTGAGGCCCATTATGTTTGACGCGATTAAGCAATTTTTTGAAAAACTAGCATCTCCTGAAGAAACATCGGAGCAAGATAAGCAGCACGCTATTCATTTAGCTGTCGCAGTTTTATTGACCGAAATGATGAAGATTGACGATCAGATAACCGATGAAGAAAAATACCATCTTAACCTGTTGCTGGATGAGAAGTTTTCGCTGGATAGCAACGAAAAACAGGCATTGATTGATATGGCTGAGCAAAAATTAAGCGAATCCACTGACTACTATCAATTCACTTCAGTGATTAATATTCATTTTGATCAACCGGAAAAAATTCAGGTCATCGAGTCCCTCTGGCAACTGGCCTATATCGACGGCAAGCTAGATGCTCATGAAGAGCACTATATTCGTAAGATTCACTCTTTATTGCATATTTCTCACAAGGACTTTATTCAGGCAAAGCACCGCGCAAAAAATAGAGAGTAGTTAAAAAGAATTACGACGCTACAAAGTTTGGCAACAACCCGATTTGCAACAAACAAGATATAACTACTGGCTATTTCTTTGAATAAAATAAGCTTTTCGAGCTAAAAACTGATAAATTATCAGTCAGAATATTTTTATCTTCAGGTTACCTTTCAGGACAGTTATGAATTATCAGGACAGCTCAAGGATCCTTATAAAGGTTGGTTCGGCATTAATAGCCCCAAGTGGTACGGGTTGCAGCGCTCAATATACCCTGCCAATTGCGCGTTTTATTCAACAATGCTTTGAAGACGGCAAACAGGTCATTCTGGTTTCCTCCGGTAGCGTAGCTGCTGGTAGGCAACATATTTCCTGCAAGACCAGTAAACCAAGCGTTGCACAAAAGCAAGCGATGGCCGCCATTGGTCAAAATACCATGATGGCTAATTGGATGCGATTTTTTGATAAACCTTGCGCTCAAATATTAATGACTCATGCGGAGCTTCGCGATCGTGAGGGATATATCAATATTAAAAATACCATTAATGAGCTGATCAGCAATGGTATTTTACCAATTGTTAATGAAAATGATTCTGTCGCAACCGAAGAGCTTAAAGTTGGCGATAATGATCGACTGGCGGCTATGGTTGCGATTTTGAGTGACTCCGATCTATTCCTGATCTGCTCCGATGTTGATGGACTGTATACCAGCGATCCCAACCTTAATAAAAATGCCCAGCAGATCCCGCAAGTGGAAGAAATTGATTCTAAGATTATTGCGCTTGCCGGTGATACCACTAATCCTCTTGCCACTGGCGGAATGCGGACTAAAATTGAAGCGGCGGTTAAGGCCACCAGTAACGGCATTGCTACGATTTTATTTGAAGGTAGTTTGCCGCAAAATTTTGAGAATTTTGTGAAAGGCTCATCGATTGGAACATTATTTAAGCCTCAACAAAAATCTCTCTCTGAGAAAAAACATTGGGTAAAACACACCTTAAATTCAAAAGGTATTATCAATATAGACAAAGGTGCGGTTGAGGCGCTCATTCACAAAGGTGCTTCACTACTTAGTGTAGGCATTTGCAGCGTTTCTGGCAAGTTTGAGCGGGGTGATGCAGTTGATATTCATTGCCAGCAAACCGGAAAAATCATCGCTAAAGGGCTTTGTCAGTATAGCCAGTCGACTATTGAACAAATCAAAGGCCATCGCAGCGAACATTTTGAAAAAATCATTGGTTACATAGAAAGCGATGTGATTGTTAAGCGAGATGACCTGGTCCTGTTGGACCTGAAATAATCCATTGAATGGTTAATTTTCAATTGTTTTTAGCTTTTTCAGGCAACCAGTATATTCCAATTAACAAATGAGTCTGAAAGAAGTGGAGTCATTTAAGCCATATTTCTATCGGGTTCAAAGATCTGATTAAATAATTTCCTTCGTTCTTTTTGAAGTAATTCTGCCGCTTCAT
>JAUUYO010000138.1 GCA_030590405.1 Kangiellaceae bacterium | reverse complement strand
CCCATCAATAGTCATCCGTTTCGCTTTGGCAAAAATTCCAGTTTTACCCAAGCAACAAAGTTTAAACTCATCAGAGATTACTAAATGAGCTAAACATAAACTTAATTTTAGCCTGAAATAACAATAAATCAAATTATTTCGGGATAGCCGGGCGATTATTAGGATAAATATCGCAAAAAGAGAACGACATCCTTGAAGATTTAATAAATTCTTGATAATCACGTCTTAAAATAGACGCTAATATATATAAAGGAAATAAAAAGAAGTATTTTTCAATTTCCAAAAACCTCTCAAACTACCTTCAAAGTTCGCTCAATTAGACTGAGCTGTTGTGGCTTGTCAAAATAATAACCTTGAGCACCATCAATTTCAGCTTGCTTCAAATAGTTTGCATCTGATTGCCTCTCAACCCCTTCAGCGAATATTTTGATATTTCGGCCTGTTAAAGTCACGATAATCGATGTTAATAATAATTGTTGGGCGTTATTATTGCTGATATTGTTAACAATTCGCCGATCAACCTTTACCATGCTGATAGGCGCTTTGTCTAAGTAGCTTAAATTTTCCTCTGGCGCGCCAAAGTGCTCAACTCCCCAACGAATCCCAAGACTGGAAAGTTGTTGCATAACTGGTGCGATATCATCGATATGTTTGCTGATTTGATTTTCTGGCAACTCAAAGATGAGCTGCTGATTCAATTCCGGGTAACTGGACAATTTAGCTGCCAGCCAATGAATAAACCGCTGATCGAGTAAACTGCTAATAAATAGATTGATTGAGTATTGATGCTCAACCACGTTATCCTCCTGATACAATAAATGCTTAATCACACTATCGATAATCTGGCGGTCAAATTCGACCGCCAGCCCGCATTTATTAGCCATCACCAAAAAGCTATCAGCTGGTAAAACATCATCGCCATCACTAATCCGGGATAAAATCTCCCGATGTAACTGCGGCTTGCCTTTAAAATAGTGGATATTCTGGCTAAAAAGCATTATTTCTCTTTTGTCCAAAATCTTCTGTAAAAAATGACGCCAACTTAAGCTGCCCTTAGCTTTATGTTGTGCCAATGGCTCCCCATACACAAACCAGCTATTAGCTCCTTGCAGCTGGGCATTTCTTAGCGCCATATCTGCCTCGGACATGATGTTGTAATAACCAAATCCTTGCTTGTAAGTTGAAATACCAATATCAATAAAATGCCCTCGGTGTATTTTGTCAAACACCGTTTTAGCCAATAACGCGATGGTTTTCTTGCAGAACTTATCAGTTTGCTCAGCGGTAAAATTGGGTAATAGTAGCGCAAATTCAGCATCCTTGAGTCGCGCAACCAGCGACTGATCAATATCTTCAACCAACGACTTAAGTAAATTAGCGATTTCTACTTGTTGCTCATCCGTTAACAACTTGCTGACCTTCGTATCAGCCTCCACAAAAGATAAAATTACCACCAGTCCTGATTCTGCTTCGTCATGATTGTGCAATCTCACTTGAAGTTCTGCTTTAAAAAACAAGTGATTACCTAACTCTGTCACCTCATCAATGTAGGATGTTTTACGGATTTTTTCTGCCAACTCTGTGTTTGCTTGCATCAAACGGCTGTTGTTTAGTAGCAGTTGATTGATGGCCTGGCCGATAATATTGTGACCGCCCATTTGACTTTTCAAAGGAAGTTTATTGTCGCCAGTTAACGAATACACCGCCATTTGTTCCAGTTGTGACACCCATTTAAATTGGTGAAAAATATAAAATGTAAAAACGCCGCCCCAAAACAGCAAAATGAGAACGATTTTCTGAGTCAATGGAAAGTTCGAATTTTGCCGAAAATCGATTTTCAGCATTAGCGTATTGGGCGACTGAATATCATTCAAAACGGGCAAGTAGAAATAACTAATTATTTGATTAAGCGGAGCGCTTTTGTCTGATAAATTTTTACTAACCAGAGTTTGATTATCTTTTGTTTTAATTTGCAAAGTTGCAATTTCAGGAATAAGTTGAAGCTTTTCAATTAAAGATTGATTTGCATTGGGCTGCTGCCAATCCACTTGCTCAATCATTAAGTTAATTTGTGAATGAATAGACGATTGTTGAACGAGTTGCTTGTCAACTTCTATTTGTTGCTCCTGTTGACTCGAAAGCCCGGCCCAATAGACCGAAGAAGCAATCGCAAACATTACCACAAAGATGACTCGATATAAGTTCTTCCTGAGCATAAACAACACTTCCTTTTTAATGACTATTCTCTAGGGGGCTGTTGATCTTTCATAGTTCAACAGCCCCTAATAACTATTCTGTTTTAACGACTATTTTGTGGCTTACAACCGAGATTAACCAACAGACCTCATCGGGTGGTAATAAATGCTTATTGGTATCAGTCTAGTCCAAATTAGTATTGTTTTTAGGTTATTAAGTCATATTATAGGCTCTGTTTATGACTGGCCCGATTTTTTCAATAAAAGCAATCACCTATAACCTGCAATCTATGTTAGGTTTAACCACAAGCTTTTCTCAAAACCGGAATGTCGGGTCACACAAGGAATATAAAATGAAGCATTTAGTTTACCTGGGATTATTATTCCTTTCGTTCAACCTGTTGGCAGACAGCAACCGTTGGCAAGGTCAACCTTTCGCTAAATTTAGCTTGCAAGATCAAACAGGAAAAGTACGCGCCAATAAAGATTTCACTGGCAAGTGGCTGGTGATTTATTTTTATCCGAAAGATCGCACACCAGGCTGTACCGCCGAGGCGAAAAATTTTGTCACTGATTACGCCAGTTATCAATCGCTCAATGTTGAAATAGTCGGTGTGAGTTACGATGATGCAGAGTCTCATCTGGATTTTTATAATACTTATGAAATGAAATTTACCTTGCTGGCAGATGTTGATCATTCCCTATCAAAAGCCATGGATGTCGATCGATTTTTACCGTGGCCACACCCTAGTCGGCAGACTTTTATTGTCAATCCTGATGGCGTGATCGCCAAGCATTATAAAGATGTTGATCCAGATACGCACTCGGCGATATTGCTTAAAGATCTAAAAAAGCTTAAAGATCTAAAAAAATTGCAAAGGAAGAAGGGATAGGTTTAAAAAAGCCTCCAGCGGACTAAGAAAAACCAACCCACAAGCCCCTACAAAAAAGAAAACGAATCTTCATCCAATCGCATTAAACTTTTAGGATTGGCCATCATGGTTGTCGATAAGGTTTTGATCCTTGGGAGGATTCGCTCAAAATAAAACTCAGCGGTTCTCACCTTAGCCTTATAAAATTCGATATTGTCAGGTTTTTCAGCGATTTTTTCATTGGCTTTTTGCGCCATCATCGCCCACATATAAGCCATGGTTATGTAACCAGAATACATTAAATAATCGACCGAAGCCGAACCGACGACATCACGATTTTTTCGAGCCCTTAAAGCAAGCCTTAACGAATATTGTTGCCAATTAACAACGGCCTTGCTCAAAGGCCAGATAAATTTATTCATACGACGTTTATGCACATTATCAGAAATCATGCTGTGATTTTTACAAAAAGTTAAGATCTCTTTAGCAAAAGCTTTGAGGCTTCGACCTCGTTGCATTAGTATTTTCCGCCCCAGTAAATCTAATCCTTGAATACCAGTAGTACCTTCATAAAGCGTCGAAATACGGGCATCTCGAACCACTTGTTCAAGGCCCCATTCTTTTATATATCCGTGACCACCAAACACTTGTACGCCCAGGTTAGCAGACTCTAAACCTAGCTCGGTTAAAAAAGCCTTTAAAATTGGCGTCATAAAACCCAGTTGGTCATCTAGACGCGCTTTTTCTTCTTCATCGGTAGCTTGCTCTAATTGATCAACAATTTTTCCGGTGTAGAAAATCATCGCTCGGCCACCTTCTGAAATGGCTTTTTGGGTCAGCAGCATACGCCTGACATCTGGGTGAACAATGATTGGATCGGCCACTTTATCAGGGCATTTTGTCCCTGAAAGTGAACGCATGGATAAACGCTCTTTGGCATAAGGTAATGATATTTGATAAGCCAGTTCAGCGCTACAAACCCCTTGCATGGCGGTTCCGACACGGGCGGTATTCATAAAGGTAAACATATATTCTAAACCTTTATTGGCCTCACCAATTAAGTAACCTTTGGCATTGTCAAAATTAATCACTGCAGTTGATGAGGCTTTAATTCCCATTTTATCTTCAATTGAGCCGCAAGTGACATGGTTAGATTCACCCACCGATCCGTCAGCATTCACCTTCATTTTAGGAACAATAAATAAAGAGATACCTTTGGTTCCTTTGGGGGCATCGGGTAGTTTAGCTAAAACGATATGAATAATATTATCGGTAAAATCGTGCTCACCTGCTGATATAAATATTTTACTACCGGTAACATCATAGCTGCCATCATCATTAGGTACTGCTTTAGTTCTAACCTGACCTAAATCTGAGCCACACTGAGCTTCAGTTAAACACATGGTGCCGGTCCATTCACCAGAGGTTAATTTGTGTAAATAGGTTACTTTTTGCTCGTCACTGCCATGCTCAAGCAAGGTATTCATCGCGCCAAGGGTCAATCCTGAATACATGGCCCAGGACCAGTTAGAAGTAGCGGTTATTTCTGTTCGTATCAAACCAACCGATTGCGGTAGCCCCTGACCACCGTATTCAACAGGATGGGATAGGCCATGCCAACCGCCTTCTATATATTGCTGATAAGCTTCTTTAAACCCTTTTGGTGTAGTCACTTTCCCATTGTCGAATTGACAACCTTCTTTATCACCGCTCTGGTATAAAGGTGTCAGTTCCGATTCACAAAATTTAGCGCATTCTGTAATGATCATATCCACTAGATCCGGGGTAACCTCTTCAAAGGCTGGATATTTTTTATAGTGGCTGTAAAAATCGAAGAGTTCTTCGATGACAAACTTTATATCGGCGGCAGGTGCAGTGTAGTTGATCATGAGTTTATTACCTTGGAAAAATATCTTGGCTGTTGAACATCTAAGCTCTATTCTGTCAGTAAACGCATCACTTTACAACTGGTCGGATGTGTTAATTTTAAGTTTTTACCCAAATCGTGATTTTGGAGCAATGTTTTTGTGCTTCTCATACCGCGACACATCTACTAAACTAGTGGCACTCTCACAAGTACTGCCGATGAAAATTGTTCCTTCTATGACAAAAAAAGCATTATTATTAGCCAATTTAGGCTCCCCTGATGAACCAAATACTCAAGCAGTCAGGCGATATCTGGATCAATTTTTGATGGATCCGCTAGTGATTCAACTCCCCTGGATTATCAGAAGGTCAATCGTTAGCCTGTTTGTTTTACCTAAGCGACCTGAACATTCAGCACTGGCTTATCAAAGTATCTGGACTGAAGATGGATCGCCGCTATTGGTTTATTCTGAAAAATTGAAATCAGCCGTACAACAGAGACTCGAAGCCCAAGGAAATGATACACTGGTTTATATGGCCATGAGGTACGGCAATCCCAGTATTGAAAGTCAGTTACTGGATATCGCTAAAAACAAAACGATCAAAGAAATTCTGTTTGCACCGCTTTATCCACATTATGCGGAGAGTACTTTTACCACTTCGGTAAATGAAGTAGAAAGAGTGATCGCCGATCATCAATTGGATTTAAAGGTCATAATCAAACCCGCGTTTTATAACGACCAAAATTATATTCGCGCGCTCGTTGAGAGTTGTGCGCCATATATTTTTGAACGAGCCACGACAAACGATTCAACCAGAGATCCCGATGATAGGGATGCTCTCAATAATGGGCCTCATGTGTTATTTAGCTATCATGGCCTGCCTGAACTTCATCTGACCAGGGCGGACCCAACCGGTAAGCATTGTCTAAAAACCAAAGATTGTTGCAATACACCTTCCACCGCACATAATACTTGTTATCGTCATCAGGTACTAGAAACGACTCGGCTATTTGTAGAAAGTACCGGCTTAAAACCAGAGCAATACAGCATCAGTTTTCAATCGCGGCTCGGTCGGGCCAAATGGCTGGAGCCGAGTACCGAAAATAAGTTAATAGAACTGACTGAAAAAGGAGTTAGAGATGTGGTCGTGCTCTGTCCAGCTTTTGTGACCGATTGCTTGGAAACTCTGGAAGAAATAGCTATTCGGGGTAAGCAGACTTTTACCCAGGCAGGTGGGCGATCACTTCGGCTAATTCCTTGTTTGAATGACCATCCCGATTGGGTGGATGTGGTAGCTGGTTGGGCTGAGGCCTAATAAACGAGCAAACGTGAACAAAATGTGAAGCAGGTTGCGTTTTTGATTTGAGCAACACTTCCCCCTCTATTTGGTGATAGAATAGCAAATTATAAGCTGGACATCGCATAAAAGTAACTCATAACCCAAAGGCAAAGTTCCATTAACCGTCTCCGTACAAAAAGCCACAGAAAAATTTAAGGTTATCGAAAAATAATGGCAAAATACAAAACTACCACATCTAAAGAAACCATAAAAGAAGCCGAAAGCATCGCTAAGGCGACTCAGCGTCCGGGGCAAACCAAAGAACAAACTAGATTGATTGCGCAAGGCATTCAAAAAGGCATTGAGCAATACAAAAAACAGTATAAAACCAAATCCAGAGAATTGGATAAAAAGCTCAAAACCATCAAATCAAAAACGCAGGCAGATAAGGCAAAAAACGCTAATAGTCACTCCGAAGGGGATGCTCTTTCCAAAAAATCGCCCCCTTCACCGCTGCCTTGGGCTCTTTTACTGATTTCGTGGGTATCTTTCAGCATCTTCTTGTATATGACCCGATAAGAGCTTTAACTGACTTCCAGTTTGGATTCATTCATTGAATATTCATGAGAACGTAACCTTTTCGGCGTTTTACCGCAATCGATTTTGTGAACAAAATTATAACGTAATAAGTGGTAAGGACTAGTAGGTTTATCAAATATATTCTTCATAAGTTTCAACTCTTTATTACGATAAACAGACAGTTTTTTATGCTGCTGCTCCTTTGCTCTTAAGGCTTTCTTATTTTCAAGTAATAAAGAATAGTCCGCACTATTCGATAATGCTTGACAGTAACTCATTAACTGTTGGTGATAAACATTAGCATCTTCATCAAAAACACTATCTACCATGTTAATTTCTAAGGCTTCTTGTGCAATCAACGGAAGGCAATTGTGCATTAATTCCAGCGCTTTACTTTCTCCGACTCTTTTAGGCAGTAAATAGCTCCAATATTCAGACCCCGTAAGTCCCATTAGTTGGTAATGAGGATTCAAGATCACACCTTTTCTTGCCACAACATAATCACAAGCAAGCGGTATAATCGCACCTCCAGCTCCAGCATTTTGTCTTAACGCGGCAATAGTGATTACCGAACTACAATTGATTAAACTCTCTACCAAATTATTTATCGCATTAATATTTCGCCACGACTCTTTTGCTGAATTTGTTGCATGCTCTATGCAATGAAGGTGGATACCATTACTCCAAAAATCTTCTCCTCCCATAAGTACGATTACTTTTACATTCTGTTCTGAAGAGATAATAGTAAATTGATTTAATAGTTGTATGCATTGTTCACTATTGAACGCACCGTTATAAAAATCAAAATATAAATAAGCAACCTGCTCGATAATTTCAACACGTATGTCATTTTGTACATTGGAAGAAAGTACGGGCAAATCCTTCTTAACCTTTAATTGAGTCGTCAATACTCTCATGGCAGCTAATTTAAAATAATTTTTCGTTTGTGTTTTTGCAAGCTTTAATTGCCTGATCCATATCACTCCATCTTTTGTAGCTCGACAAATAGCTTCGTCTCGCTGACCTATTAATGTTCCAGGCTTTACATTTGAATGTTCCATTGCTTCATAGTGAGCGCCGAACAAATAAACTTTGTGACCTTCGATTTCATCTAAAACACCAGGGTAACTATCCGCTGCATTAATTTTATTTACAATACTGGTACTGCTATCATTAATCCAATCTATCTGGCGGTCCGACTGTTTCATTAATCGTCGCCATTGTGATGCTTCAGCTTTTACTTGCTTTATGTTCATGGTTGATAACTTTTTATTTTTCATGGCAAATTCATTAGCCGCTTCAGAGATCATTTTTGCAGCTTTTTGAGTTACCTCATTTCTGTAGATGCTTGCCTTGGTTGTCTGCCGCATTTTGAATTGGCTAGTAGACCATATTGCCCCCGCATCAAAATCATGATTGGCTTGAAGTAAAGTGACTCCCCAGCATTCAACTGGATTGACAATAGTCCAGTCAAGTGACGAAGGCCCTCTATCACCAACTATTCCAGGATGTAAAACAAGACACGGTACATTTTGCCAGATAGCATCTGGAATGCGATGCTTTAGAAATGGACAAATGACCAGATCAGGAGAATAATTAGAAAATGCCATTTGCATCACTTCTGATTCTTTTGATAACTCAATCGATAACTGATGACCGGACAAAGCTAATTCTCGATGGACCCTTTGACACATTCCATTATATGCTGTCGCGAACAACAATATTCTCATACAATACCCCTTATAATTAATGTTATATAAATATCAATTTACTCTTTAACGCAAAAAGAGATAATTCAAAAACTGACAAACACCTATTATTATCACTACCAAGTTCATTAATGTGCCATAAAAAAACAAAACAAGTAATCAGGCATACTTTTATTTTAATTTTTATTTTAAAATGAGATTACTGTTCGCGTTACTTTTTTAAAACATCTCAACAGCCAATATTTTCATTTTCACAAAAACCCGACACACTCTTAAATAATCTCCCAAGGAGATTTTTTTAATAAAATAATCTCCTTGGGAGATTTAAAGCACCATATTTTTATGTTTGCGTTATATTTTTATAAGTATTTTTATACATTAAATGAAATGTTTAAAACTTTTGTCTATACTAGTAGACCAAGTTAACTTTAACCAATCGGTCTCATGCGAATATGTTGTACGTCATAGTCGAAGAACATTCTGGCATTTTACTTAATATTTATCGCTGTTTATCTAATGCGAAATATAATGTCATTTCAAATAAATTTGGAAAAAGAGATGGTGATGGTAAGCCTTATGTTGAACTAGAGATCGAACAAGGGAAACTGCCGCTCCCACCATCTTTAGAAGGAGAAATATTAAATATAAAAGGCTGCACTGATATTTTGTATGAAAAACCTTTGAGTAGTAATAAAAACACAACGCAAAATAATACATCTAAGCCAGAAACACTGCAAAAAGAGATAAAGGCTACTTGTAAAGAAATAATTGATAACTTTCAAAATATTGGAAATATTGTTCAATCATTCTCTCAGCGTTATCAAATGGCGGATAAATCTAATCACATTTACGCGCTGGGTCATACTGTTGGGTCCACTGTTTATGAACTCGAATATTCATTAGGCAAACCATTAAAACTTGAAGCGGCTTTG